>SKXI01000118.1 GCA_007128515.1 Halococcaceae archaeon
ACAGCCCCTCCATCCCAGACCGACCACGGCTCGACCTCGACCCCGAGATGTCCGAGGGCGAACGGCTGGCGGTCCTGGAGGACCACTACGTCGAACTCGTCCGGATCCGCGATCAGCTCGAGGATCGCCTCTCGGATACGACGGGTCGTAAGGACTCGCTTCGCGACCACGTCGATCAGCTCGAACGCGAGAACAGCGCGCTCAAGACCGCCTCGCTCTACATCGCGACGATCGAGGAGCTGCTCGACGAGGGCGCGATCATCAAACAGCACGGTACCAACCAGGAGGTGCTCACGGACGTCACCCCCTCGATCGCCACGGAGATCGAGTCGGGCGACCGGGTCGCGATCAACGACTCCTTCGGCATCGAGCGGGTCCTCGACGCCGAGACCGACGCCCGCGCGCAGGCGATGCAGGTCGAACACAGCCCCGAAGTGAGCTACGCGGAGATCGGCGGGATCGACGAGCAGGTCCGCGAGGTCCGCGAGGCCGTCGAGGAGCCGCTCGTCAACCCCGAACAGTTCGAGGCCGTCGGCATCGAGCCGCCGGGCGGCGTGTTGCTCTACGGCCCGCCGGGGACCGGAAAGACGATGCTCGCGAAGGCGGTCGCGAACGAGACCGACGCGACGTTCATCAAGATGGCCGGCTCCGAACTCGTCCAGAAGTTCATCGGCGAGGGCTCGCGGCTGGTCCGTGACCTCTTCGAGCTCGCCCGGAGCCACGAGCCGGCGATCGTCTTCATCGACGAGATCGACGCGATCGCCTCCAAGCGAACGGAGTCGAAGACCTCGGGCGACGCGGAGGTCCAGCGGACGATGATGCAGCTGCTCAACGAGATGGACGGCTTCGACGAGCGCGGCGAGGTCCGCATCATCGCCGCGACCAACCGTTTCGACATGCTCGATCCCGCGATCTTGCGACCCGGCAGGTTCGACCGGCTCATCGAGGTCCCCGACCCCGAACTCGAGGGCAGACGCGAGATCCTCAGGATCCACAGTCGGGAGATGAACGTCGCCGACGGCGTCGACTTCGAGTCGATAGCCGAGAAGACCGAGGGCTTCAGCGGGGCGGAGCTGGCGAGCCTCTGTACCGAAGCGGGGATGTTCGCGATCCGTGACGACCGGACGGCGGTGGAACAGGCGGACTTCGAGGCCGCCTACGAGAAGATCGCCGACGAGGCCGACGAGACCGACGCCCACTACTACGTCCACTGATACGGAGTCGTGGTTCCGGACGGGTTCCGAACCGCAACCGATTACCCATCGGATAGCAGAGGGCCGGTCATGGGGACGATCCGGGTGGTCTGGGGACACGCGAGCGCGCCGACGGAGCTGGCGGCGTACGACGCCGCACTCGCCGGCGCGGGTATCGAGAACTACAACCTCGTGAGCGTCTCCTCCGTGATCCCCGCCGAGGCGACCGTCGAGGCTGTCGGCACCGCCCCGGACCTCGGTCCCGTGGGCGACCTCCTCACCGTGGTCGAGGCACGCGCGACGAGCGGCGAGGGGTCGGTGAGTGCGGCGCTCGCGTGGGCGGAGAGCCGCGAGGGACCGGGACTGTTCTACGAGACTGGCGGCGAGTTCGACGGGCCGACCGCGCGTGAGCGGGTCGAGCTGGGGATCGCGGCGGGCCAGCGACTGCGGGAGTGGACGTTCGAGGAGCCGTCGATCGTCGTGGAGAGTACCGAGGTGCCCGAGGGCGGCTACACGTGTGCGGTCGTGGTCGCGGTCTACGGTCGTGGTCGCCCGCCGTTCTGAGCGCTCCCGAAACCCCTCCGATCGACCGACGGGTTTTTTGAGACGGCCCCCCTACCGGAGGGTGAATCGTTCTCATGCACGGAAACACGCCCCACGCTGGCTCCCCGGGGACGACCGACGCGGGACAGCGAGCGAACGCGGACGTACCCGACCTCTCGTCCGAACAGAAACGCGTCCTCCAGCACGACGCCGCGCGTATCGCGACGGCTGTCCGTGACTACCTCCCGCAGGAGTACGTCGTCGGCTCCGACGTCGGCCAGGGGATGGGCGGCCCGGAGGCGACCGTCGCCGTCCAGCCACCCGCCGGAGAGATCGTGAGCGCCGGCTTCGCCCCGAACCCCGACGAGGGGCGGACGGTGACCGACGAGGACAGGACGCAGGTCGCCCGAGAACTGGCCGCGAGCGCCGCCTGGCAGGTCAAACGAACGGTCGGCTCCTCCTTCACGCCAGCCGGACGCTGATGGGGACGCTCTCGCTCTCGGGAGCGAACCGGAATGCGGTGATCGAACACGCCCGAGCGGGTGCTCCGAACGAGGTCTGTGGCGTCCTCGGCGGCCGTCGCGAGGGGACGGAGGCGACCGTCGAGCGCGTGATCCGTGTCACGAACGTCGCGAGCGAGCCGCGACGGCGCTACGAACTCGACGCCGAGGCGCTGTTCGCCGCGATCGAGCGGATAGAAGGGGCGGGCGAATCGGTCGTCGGCTTCTACCACTCGCACCCGGCCGGCCCCCCGAGACCGAGCGCGACCGACCGGGCACTGGCGACCTGGCCGGGGCGCTCGTACGTGATCGTCTCGCTCGAGGGCACTCCCACCCTCTCCTCGTGGCGCTGGGACGGCGAGCGCTTTCGCGAGGAACGGATCGCGTCGGTCGCGTAAGCGTGGCCCGGATATATACCACTCCGTGGCCAACGTTCGGCTATGTGGCGTCTCACAGCCGAGAACACCAACTCGCTCGCCCACCGGGTCGCCTCGGACACGCTCGTCTTCTCGTGTCGCCACTGCGAGCACGGGGAGGTCGTCGTTACCGACATGATCGAGGAGGCCGCCGGTAGCTGTTCGGAGTGCGACGCGCGCTACGAACTCTACGTCGACGAACACTGATCGTGACTACGTCGACGAGCACCGATCGTGGCCCTCTCGGTGAGACGACCCCTCTAACCGGACTGTCACTTCCCTCCGAGGGCGCTCTCTCCCCGACCCAGCCGTTTCGACTCGAACTCGTCCCGTGCGGGTGGTACCCACGATCCCATCCCCGCTCCTGCTCCGGATTCGGGGCGTCCCGGTCGCTCACGAACCTCTCCGGTCTTCCACTCGAAACCGTGGATCGGACTTCCCTCTGGCGTCAGACATACATCCGGTATCCGAGACGTCAGCTCCCCGGTTCGTCCGGTCGGCGCGAGAGCCGGTCGAAGCGACTGCGCGCCGACTCCCGCCGCTCGTCGGTGGCCGCGAGATCCGCCTCGATCGTCTCGATATCGCCGCCACCGACGGTGATCCGGCAGACGGTCCCTCCCGAGACGTCCTCCGGGAGCTCCTCCGACCCGAGGTGGAGCTCCTCGACCGGCTCGCCGTCGCACTCGACGAGGACCACCGCGATCCCCTCCTCGATCCGGTCGACCACCGCCGTGTACCGGCCGTCGTCGATCACGCGGTCACCCCCGACGTCGGCACCGGACCCGGCCGCGTCTGTTCGGCTACGGTCCCCGGGACCGGCGGTCCGGCGATCGACGCCTCCGGCTCGTCGGTGATCGCCGCGGGATCGGTCGTCGCCTCGGTCTCGGCGTCGATGGCGAGCTCCGAGCCGTCGCTCTCGATCACGACCGTCCCGTGCACGCCGGTCCAGTACGTCTCGATCTCCCGGTCGGCGAACGCCTCCAGCACCTCGTCGTGCGGGTGGCCGTACTGGGACTCGTAGGCGGACGAGATCAGCGCGACCTCCGGTTCGACCGCGTCGAGGAACGCGGGCGTCGAACTCGTCGAACTCCCGTGGTGGCCGGCGTGGTAGACGTCCGCGGCGAGTGCGTCGCCGTGGTCGTGGACCATCCGCGCCTCGGCGTCCTCTTCCGCGTCGCCGGTGAACAGGAAGCTCGTCTCCCCGAACGCCAGGTGCACCGAGAGGCTGTTGTAGTGGAGGTCGTCCGGCCGGTCGCTCTCCGCAGGTGGGTTCACCACGGTCACGTCGATGTCCTCCATCGGGATCTCGTCGCCCTCCTGGGCGTCGATCAGGTCCACGTCGTGTGCCTCGACCGCGTCGAGATACCGGTCGTACGTCGCGGAGGTGTGGGGCACGCCGGAGTCCCACGCCTGACCGATCCCGTCGCCTTCCGTCTCGAAGTGCTCGATCACCGCGGCGTGCCCGCCGATGTGGTCGGCGTGGCCGTGCGTCGCCACCAGGTAGTCGATCCGGTCGATCCCCTCCCCCTCGAGGTACTCGATCACCTCCGAGCCGTCCTGCCGCCAGTCACCGGTGTCGATCAGCATCGTCTCCCCACCCGGCCCGACGATCAGCGTGGCGTCGGCCTGCCCGACGTCGATCACGTGGACCTCGAGGGCTCCATCGGCCGCGTCGGTCTCGACTTCCTCGTCGTCGGCGTCCGCTCCGTCGTCGGTCTCCGCTCCGTCGTCGGTCTCCGCTCCGTCGTCGGTCTCGACTTCCTCGTCGTCTGTCTCCGCTCCGTCGTCGGTCTCCGCGTCGTCGTCGGTCTCCGCTCCCTCGTCGGTCTCGACTTCCTCGTCGTCTGTCTCCGCACCCTCGTCGGTCTCCGCGTCGTCGTCTGTCTCCGCTTCGTCGTCGACTTCGTCCGTCCCGGGCGTCTCGGTCCCCTCTTCGGGCTCGGCCCCATCGTCGGCGTCCGTACCGTCGTCCTCGTCGGCGGCCTCCTCGAGTTCCTCCGGCGTTTCGGTCGCTTCCGGCGTCTCGTCCCCGTCGTCGATCCCTTCCCCGGCACAGCCGGCGAGCACGAGGCTGAGGGCGACGACCAGGACGAGGAGCTGACTGCGCATATCCGGGGAAGGGGTCCACCGAGTGTATAGCTTCAGATAGTTCTTCTATCCGAAACGTTCTCGGAAGATCACAACTGGGCGTCGCGTGACTGTCGACTCACTTGCCCCAGAACGGGTCGCGCTTTCGGCGCTTTTCGAGGTAGATCGAGAGCACCTCGCGCTCGTCGGCGGGGATGTCGGTCGCGAGCTCCTGTTCCAAGATCTTCGCGTGTTTCTCGGGCAGTTCGATCCAGAGTTCGTCGCCCTCGTCGATCTGTCGGCCGACGGTCGGCCCGTCGATGGCGACGCTCACCCGATCGCCGCGGGTCGCGACGCCGACGGCCTCGCCCTGCTCCTGAATCCCGTTGATCTCGCCGACACGTTCGGGCTCCTGGCCCTCGAACAACGCGACGTGGGCGTTCGTCTTGATCCGCCCGCCGAGCACCTCGACGCCGACCACTGCCGGGTTGTTCTGTCGGAAGACGTGATCGCGGAGGATACGGAACCGGCCCGGACGGACGATCTTCTCGAGCACCGTCTCCTGCTGTGACCGGGCGCGTTCCTCGACGAACCTCTCGTACTCCTCTACCAGCTGGTAGATCACCTCGTCGTCGAACAGGCGGACTTCCGACTCGTCGAGCGCCCGTTCCGCGTCGGCGAGCACGTCCACGTTGAACCCGAGGATCACGCGGTGATCCGGCTCGCTCGCGGTGGACGCGATCGTCACGTCCCGGGGGGCGACGTCGCCGACCTCCGCGCGCATGATCGGCACCTCCGCCTCGCGGAGCGCGTCGGCCATCGCCTCCAGGCTCCCGAGCGTATCGGCCTTCACGACCACGCCTTCCTCCTCGGTGCCGACGTCGATCTCCGCGAGTTCGGCTTCGACCTCCGCGACCACGTCCTCGAGCGGGCGGTCGCGCACGACCCGGACCGGCGCGCCGGCCATCGCGGCGTCGAGGTCGGGCGCGGCGATCTTCAGCCCCGCCGCAGCCGTCACCGAGTCGACCCGCTCGAAGCGGTTTTCGGTGCGGATCTCCGCGAGCGGTTGTGGCTGGAGCAGCGCCCGCACGTCGGTGACGATCGGGTCGTCGAGGCCCCCGACGACGATCGTCTCGTCCTCTCGCACGGTGCCGTCGTAGAGCACGACGTCCAGGGTGGTGCCGAAGCCCTTCTCGTCTTTCACCTCGAGGACCGTCCCGGCGCCCGGTCCGTCGACGTCGATCTCCATCTCGGTCTTCATATACCGCTGGGAGAGCCCCATCAGCACCGTGAGCAGGTCGGGAATCCCCTCGCCGGTCTCGGCGCTCACCGGCACGACGCCGACGTTGCCCTGGAAGTCGGTCACCCGCCAGTAGAGGTCGGCGGAAAAGCCCATGTCACTCAGGTCGCCGATGATCTCGTAGAGCCCCTCGTCCAGCCGTCGGCGCGTCCGGTCGCTCTGGGACTCGTAGGTCCCCTGGATCGGGGCGTTCTCCGTCGGGTTCCACCCCGGCGTCGTGTCCACCTTGTTCGCCGCGACGATGAACGGCGTCTGGGAGTTCTTCAGGATCGTCACCGCTTCTTCCGTCTGGGGCTGGAATCCGTCGTTGACGTCCACGACCAGGATCGCGATGTCAGCGAGCGCCCCGCCCCGGGAGCGAAGCGTCGTGAAGGAGTGGTGACCGGGCGTGTCGATGAAGAGCAAGCCGGGTAAGTCGAAGTCGGTCGGGTCGACGAGGCTGCCCGCCACCTGCGAGACGGTCTCCAAGGGCACCGCGGTCGCCCCGATGTGCTGGGTGATCGCGCCGGCCTCGCCGGAGGCGACCGCCGAGCCCCGGATCATATCCAGCAGGCTGGTCTTCCCGTGGTCGACGTGGCCGAGGACGGCGACGATCGGCGTTCTGAGCGACTGTGTGTGGGTCGTTTCTGCCATGAGAGATCACCGTAAGAAGGTCGTTACCGTTCCCACGCACCGGATGGACAATAAGGCTTTCAACTCGTCGGGCGGACCGAACCGGTCCGTTCGGTCGGCGAACCACCGTGGGTTCAAATACGATCACGGAGCAGACGCGGCGAGTCACATGCAACGAGACGGTGGCTGGAAACCGGGGTACAGAACGAGACGATCGGTACTGCGCGGCTCCGCGTCGATCGGGTTACTGGGCGCCGGATCGTCGGTCGCGGCCAGAGAGGGCTCGAGCAGCCGTGCCGAGAACGCACCGGAAGACGTCGGTGATCGGGTCGAACCGACCGAACGGAACGCCCTCGGGACGATGCGTACCGATCGAAGCGCGCTCGTGATCAAGGACTGTCACCCGTGGGA
>SKXI01000408.1 GCA_007128515.1 Halococcaceae archaeon
GTCTACCACGTCCGGGCCGACGACGGCTCGGTCGTCTTCTCCACGGACGTCCAGGAGCTTCCGGCTCACCCCGGCGTCGAGACGGCGTTCGACGCGGACCTCACACGGGAGTTCCTCGCGTTCGGCCGGACGTTCGGGACCACGACGCCACTGAGCGGCGTGGAGTCGCTCGGCCCGGCGACGGTCACGACGGTCGACCTCGCCACCGGCCATACCGAAACGCGCCGGTACTGGGAACCGCGACACCGGCCGCGCGACCGGCCCGTCGAGGCGGTGATCGACGAGCTCGCGGAGACCCTGCGGATGGTGCTCGTCGAGCGGATCGAACGCGGTCGCGAGTACGGCGTGTTGCTCACGGGCGGGAGCGCCTCGCGACTCGTGTTGGCCGCGCTGGACGCCGACGCGACCGCGTTTCACGTCGCCGACTGGATGAGCCGCGAGGCACGAACCGCCGAGCGGGTCGCCCTCGACGGTGGCCACGAGTTCGTCCTCCTCAGGCGGGACGGGAGCCACGGTCGCGGGCCGTTCGACGGAGCCGGCGACCTGACGGGGTTCGACGGCGCGACGACGCACCGCCCGCTCGCGGGGCTCGAACGGGACGTCGTCTGCGGGGTCGACGTACTGCTCTCGGGCGCGTTCGCCGACACGCTGTTCGGGCGGGGAGGCCTCCCGACACGAACCGTCGACAGCGATCGGTTCGGGACGGTCACGCTCCCCCTGGAACGGCCTATCGGATCGGTAGGGGAGTACGCCGACTGGCTCGCGGCGGGTGCGACCGACGGGTCGAGCGAGGGTCGGGACGTCGGGCGGATACTCGCCTCGAACCTCGAGCGGACGGGCGAGCGGGTCGTCCACCACGGCGTGGAGTACGCCTCGTTCGCCGACCTGCGCGTCTCCGGCGGCTGGTGGCCGCTCTCGAACGGGGCCGACGTCGGCTCGCACCTGAGCCTGACCCGAACCCTCCCCTACCGGACGCCGTTCCTCGACGCCCGGATGGTCGACCTCGCGCTGACGATCCCGATCCGGTACCGGCTGCGAGGGGACCTGGTCGCCCGGGCCGTCGAACGGATCTCGCCGACGCTCGCGGGGATACCGGACGCAGAGAGCGGCGAACCGCTCACCCGGCCGTTCCCCGTCAGCGCCGCGGCGGGGACGATCCGCGGCGTCTGGCGCCGGTACGTGAGCGACGAGCGCCCACCCCGGTCACGGACGAGCGACGATCCGTGGGCCGACACACCGACGATCGGTGAGGTCGGAACCGCTCGGCGAACCCTCGACGCCCGTGGCCACCTCGTCCGGGAGGTCCCCGGTCTCGACCCGGAGACGCTCCGGCGATGGGAGCGCGAGCACCGGGAGGGGACCGATCGAACGGCGGCACTCACCACGGCACTCACGCTGCTCTCGATGCCCGTGGTTGAGACGGTCGCGGCGTCCGGGGATGGTTCGCTCCCCGACGAACCGAACGTACGGGGGCGGCCGTGAGCACGACGCTCCGGGCGCTGATCGTCGAGATCGACGGGGCGACCCCCGAGATCCTCGGCCCGCTGTTCGATCGTGACGCCCTCCCCGTCCTCTCCGCTCTCGTCGAAACCGGCGCGAGCGGGCCGCTCAGATCCCAGATCCCGCTACACGGGACGAGCACGTGGACCTCGCTCCACACGGGCACGAACCCGGGGAAACACGGCGTCTTCGGACCGTTCGTCTACGAGGGCTACGACTGGCGGCGGATCGACGTGACCGCCCCGCAGGAGCCCGCGCTCTGGGAAATCCTCGCCTACCACGGCCTGTCGAGCGTCGTGGTGAACGTCCCGTTCGCGACCGGTGGGGAGTCGGTCTCGATCGTCCCCGCGGCCTGTCCGCGCACGCCGTCGGTCGGCGACGAGCTCTCGACCGTCCGCGAGTCGATCGGGGAGTACCGTCTCGTCCCGGACCCGGAGACCGACGACGAACGTACGCTCGTCGGCCAGCGTGCGGCCGCGTTCGCCCACCTGCTCGACCGGGACCGCCCCGACGTGGGCATCGTCCGGTTCGAGTCGGGCGGTCGGAGCGACCCCGATCGCGAGACGGTCTATCGCGCGATCGATTCGGAACTCGGCCGCCTCCTGGAGCGGGTGGACGCCGACCTCGTCGTCGTCACGAGCGCGTACGGCCTGGCTCCGGACTGTGGCCACGAGGTCCGGGTGAACGAGTTCCTCCACCGGAGAGGCTACCTCGAGAGCGGTCCGTGTCGCGGGAGGCCGACGACACCCGCCGAGTCGGAGTGCGTTACCGGGCCGATCAGCTCGCCCATCGAACGGGTGATCGACGGGACACGCCGCGTCCTCCCACGAGGGCTGCTGCGAGGGGGCGCTCGTTCGGTCGACTTCGCGAGTTCGACCGCCTACCTCCGGTCGTCCGCCGAGTACGGTCTCCGGGTGAACCGCCGCGGCCGCGAACCGGGTGGGGTCGTCGGTGAGAACGGGTACGAAGGGGTGCGAAGCGAGCTGATCGAGACCCTGAGGGATCTGACGGCGCCGAACGGCGATCCGGCGTTCGCCGACGTCATTAGACGGGAGGCATATCTCTGGGGACCCGCCGTCGACGACGCGCCCGACGTCGTCGCGGTTCCGAACGACGGGATATCGCTCTCCGCGACCCTCGGCGGTCAGGTGTTCGCCGAAGGGGGCGAGACGCCGTGTCGGACGCCGATCGGCTACCTCGCGGTAGCCGGACCCGAGATCGAGTCACAAACGCTTTCGGGCGCACACCTCTTCGACGTCGCGCCGACCGTCCTCGCCGCGCTCTCGCTCCCGCTCTCCGACCGAATGGACGGGGCGCCGCTCCCGATCGCACCCCGGACGAACCGGATGAGCTACCCACAGCCGGTGGCCGACGCGGCCCTCGAGACTGACGGAGGACGGCGATGAGCAGCCAGGGTGTCGATGGATCGGGAGAGCGCGTGGGGCCACGAGCGGCGACGGGCGAAGCGCTCCCCGAACGGGAACTCGGCTCGATCGAACCCGTGGCCGATCGACCGCAGCGGACGACGCGAACCGGTCTGTTCCCGTTCTACGCCGAACGCGGAGTCGACCGGATCGCGCTCTACGGCCACGAAGCCCGGGCGCTCTCCGACGCGCTCTCCGCGCTCGGGTCGCTCTACGAGGGGGATGTGGTGTTGCTCCCCGCCCTCGCTCCGGCGGTCCTCGCTGAGGCGGTACGGGCGAACGGGTTCACGCCCGGGTTCTACCCGCTCGCCGAGGACCTCGGTCCCACCGATGAGGTCGCGGAGTGGTTCGACGAGAGCGTTCTCGCGGCCGTCCTCACCCACCCGTTCGGCACGGTTCAGCCCCGCGAGACGGTCGACTCGTTCGGCGACCGCTGTGTCGACCACGGCGCGGGGCTGATCGAGGACGCCACGCAGGCGGCGCTGAGCACCCGAGACGGAGCCGCGGTCGGGACGAGCGGCGACGTCGGCCTGCTCGCGTTCCCACCGGTCTTCCGGGTGCCGAACGGGGCCGCCCTGGTGCCCGGAGAGGGGATCCGAAGCGCGGCGCTCCGAAACGCGTCGGTCAGGGACGCCTTCTCCACGGAGGACGCCCGGTACGGCGTCTCGACCGCGATGCAGGCGGCGACGACCGTCCCGTTCGTCTCGTCGCTCTCGCGGGCGCTCTCGTCGGTTCGTCCGTCGTCGTGGGAGACCGGTTCGGCGACCGCGTACGCATCGACCAACGCCTCGATGTCGAAGCTCTCTCGACTCCTGCTCGACCACGTCGACCCCGAGTGGTGTATCGCAGCCCGCCGGGCGAACGTCGTGGCGTGGCGCCGGGAGCTAGCCGACCGAGAGGGCGTCACACCCCTGTTCGACACCGACCCACGGGGATGGTGCCCCTCGGTCCTCCCGGTTCTCGTCGAGAGCGACGCCCTCGCCGACCGCTTACCCGACGCGTGGCCGTCGCTCGACCCGGTGGTCCTGGACGGTGATGCGTACGCGGACGACCGAGGGCTCGCGGCTCGCGTGCGGCTGTTGCCGGTCGGGCAGACGATCGATCCGGGGACGATCGGTGCGGTCGCTCGGACGTGGCTCGGGGACCGATAGCCCGCTCCGTCGCTCCGAACGTCGCTGTCTCGCGCTCGGTTTATTTCCATGGCGAGCCACTGGTAAAACGAAAACGTCGGTCTCCGGAGGCCGGTCGGGGCCGGCTGACGCAGGACGTCTTCGGAGTCAGCGATGAGCGACACGGAGCGACAGGTCGGTACCGAGCGGCGAGCAGCGGGCGCGAGGGGAGCCCGGATCGAACTCACCAGACGGGCCGTCCTCGGCGCCCCCGGTGCGGGGCTGGTCGTCCTCCTCGCGGGGTGTCTGGCGGACACGGACGGAGCTCTCGAGAGGAGAGAGCCCTCCGAAGCGAACGGTGATGCGTCCACCGACGCGGACACGGGAGGCGAAGCGGAGGACGGAGAGGGCGACCCCGGGGACGAGTACGGCGACGATAGCGAGCGCCCCTACGTGGCGGCGACGTCGTGGCCCGAACCGCCTCTCGTCGCGGGCGAGCGGATCCCGTTCACCTTCGAGGTGGAGAACCCGCTCGACATCGAGGAGTCGGTGACCGTGACGATCCGCGAGTCACCGGATGTCGTCGACCTCGCGAGCGAGACGGTGACGATCGGGCCGGAGTCGAGCGCCCCGATCACTGTCTCTCTCGTGTTCGAAGACCCCGGTTCGTACGACCTCGAGACCGTTCTCGAATCGAGACACGCGTTCGAACTCGTCGAGACGTGGTCCGTCGTGATCGAAGAACGCGCCGAGGGTGACATCGAATAGGGGCAGGATACGAACGGAGAGGAGTAGCGACCAGTTCGGGTTCGGGACCGATTGGCTCCTCACCTCCGTTCGACGGAAGATCGATGGGTCCGGGCGGATTCGAACCGCCGGCCTCGGCCTTGTAAGGGCCGCGTCATGACCAACTAGACCACGAACCCGTACCCCTGGGAAATCGATCCGTCGGGATAACCGTTTCTGCTCACGGCAAGCGCTATTTCTGGCGAGGCCCTCCACCACGTATGGCGCTTCGCCGCGGTCCGGTCGCGCTCGCGTTCGTCTTCGCGCTGATCGCCGTCGGTCTCGTCGTGGTCCAGCTCGGCCTCCCGGTCTGGACCGGCGCGGACCGAGCGACCGTGACGATCACCGACGGCGAGGAGCCCCTCGCGACGGTCGACGCGGCGGTCGCCGACTCCCCCGGCGAACGGTACACGGGCCTGAGCGACCACGACTCGCTCGACGAGGACGAGGGGATGCTCTTCGTCTTCGTCGAGGAGGGCGAACGCGCGTTCGTGATGCGGGAGATGGCCTTCGGTATCGACATCCTCTTCATCAGTGACGAGGGCGAGATCACTGCGATTTACGAGGCGCCCGCCGACAGCGACGAGCGCTACGTCGGCGACGCCCGGTGGGTGCTCGAGGTGCGGAAGGGCTACGCCGCCGAGCACGGGATCGACGTCGGCGACGAGGTCGAGATCGAGTACCACTGACCGACTATTTCGGTTCGTAGCAAACCCTTTTACTCGCTCCACCCATTCGAGGCTGTAATGGGCATAACGGAGGGCGAGGAGGACCCGTTCGAGGAGCAGCGGGCACGGGTCGACGACTCGATGACGCGGCTCTTTCGCCAGTACGGCGCCGATCAGAAACGGGAGTACGCGGTGGGGATCGTCGGGAGCGTCTTCGCCCGGCTGCTCGACCTGATACCGACGCTGATGCTGGGGGTGGCGATCGACGCGATCTTCCTCGACGATCCGTACACGCTCTTTCTCGTCCCGGACGCGTGGATCCCGGCGGGCCAGGAAGAGCAGTTCGCGCTCACGATCGGGATCCTCGCCGGGGCGTTCGCGCTCGGCGCGCTCTTTCACTGGATCCGGAACTGGGGCTGGAACGCCTCCGCACAGAACATCACCCACGACATCCGTGTCGACACCTACGAGAAGATGCAGCGGCTCAACATGGAGTTCTTCTCCGACAAGCAGACCGGCGAGCTGATGAGCATCCTCTCGAACGACGTCAACCAGCTCGAGCGGTTTCTCAACGACGGGCTGAACTCCGCCTCGCGGCTGATCGTGATGATCCTCGGCATCGGCGGGGTGCTCTTCTACCTGAACTGGCAGCTCGCGCTCATCGCGCTGTTGCCCGCGCCGCTTATCGCCGGGTTCACCTACGTCTTCATCCGGATCATCCGGCCGAAGTACAAGAAGATGCGCGCGACCGTCGGTGCCCTCAACTCCCGGCTGGAGAACAACCTGGGTGGGATCCAGGTGATCAAGTCCTCGAACACCGAACGCTACGAGGACG
Organism: Halococcaceae archaeon; assembly: GCA_007128515.1. Classification (GTDB taxonomy): domain Archaea; phylum Halobacteriota; class Halobacteria; order Halobacteriales; family Halalkalicoccaceae; genus Natronorarus. The sequence continues at coordinate 6,323 of SKXI01000408.1, forward strand.
ACCGCGTCGACGACGCCTCCTACGAGTACTACGACGCCAACTGGGACGCGATCTGGACGCGGATCAAGTTCTTCCCCACCCTCCAGCTGATTTCGGGTATCGGCTTCACGCTCACGTTCCTCGTCGGCGGGTACTGGGTGTTCGCCGGGCCGCCGGGGCCGTTCACGCTCGACCTCTCGATCGGGGTGTTCACCATCTTCGTCCTCTACACCCAGCAGATGATCTGGCCGATGGCACAGTTCGGGCAGATCATCAACATGTACCAGCGGGCGGAGGCCTCCAGCGCCCGGATCTTCGGACTGATGGACGAGGCCGGCGTCCTGAAGGAAGACGCAGGCGCTCCCGAGCTCGAGGTCAGGGAGGGCCGCGTCGAGTACGACGAGGTCTCGTTCGGCTACGACGAGGAGACGATCATCGACGACGTGAGCTTCGCCGTCGAGCCGGGCGAGACCTGTGCGCTCGTCGGTCCCACTGGTGCTGGGAAGTCGACGATCCTCAAACTCCTGCTTCGGATGTACGACGTCGACAGCGGAGAGATCCTGATCGACGGCACCGACCTGCGGGACGTCTCGCTCTCGTCGATCCGCCAGTCGATCGGCTACGTCAGCCAGGACACGTTCATGTTCTACGGCACGGTGCGCGAGAACATCGCCTACGGGACGTTCACCGCGACCGACGAGGAGA
>SKXI01000056.1 GCA_007128515.1 Halococcaceae archaeon
CGACGACAGTCCGGAGTCGCTCTCGAACGTCCGGGTCCCAGTCGAATCCCACGTCGTCGAACTCGGGATCGAGCGTCGCCCAGTTCCAGTGTTCGCTCGAATCCGGATAGTATCCGCGCTCGATGGAGCCGAGCGCGGAAAGAATCATAGCAGGATCGGAGACGATATCCCTTGCGAATAGGTCTTCGACGAGATCCGCTGTCGCGTGTTGATCGGCGTGGGTGGCGTGTTCGATCGCCGTGCTCGCCCAGATCTCGTACTCGCCATCGACGAGCGTTTCGATGGTTTCTCCGACTGGATGGTCCGGATGACCGATTCCCCAGCCGTAACTCATCGAGTCGATCCAGGGGCTCTGATCCCCAGGGTGGCGGTGAAACTGCAACTGGTATTCGAGAGCATCGGTCGGAATGGCGGCGACCCCGTCGGAGCGGCGCGTCCGGACCATCTGCTTGCCGGTGACAGTCGTGAGTACGTGGCTGACGTGCGGGAACTGTTCGTAGTCGTCGGTTTCGTCACCGCCGAACGCTTGGTGTTCGGGATAGGTCTCGAAGTCGAACGAGTTCTCGGGCCAGTAAGCTTCCAATAGGTCGAGCAGAAACGGCCAGCCCTCCGCCAGCACGACCGTCTCCAACCCTTCGACCGCTGGCCCGAAGAACACGCGGTGAAAACCCCAGTACTCGCCCTCTTCGTCGTTCTCCCACTCGTCCGAGAGGGTGCGCTCGTACCGTGCGAGCGCCTGATAGACGGCAGCGGGGTCGCCGTCGGCCGCTCGCTCGAGTGCGTCGGTTAGGTCGTCGGGAACTCGTCGTCTGACTGCCGAGTCCTCCTCGCGCAGCAGCCTCCGCATCATGGCGTCGAACGCTTCGTCTCGTTTCTGTCGCTCCCGCTGGACGGCCTCCTGGTCTACCGGACAGTCGTGGAGTCGCAGTCTGGACAAGGTCCCGAACGTCTCGCCACAGTCCTCGCAGGTGTGGGGCATCGGTCGTGTGACCGACTACGTCGCCGGTCGCAATCAAAACCCGGCCTTCTCCAGTTCGTCGAGAAACGCCGGTCGGTTCGAGTGTTCGTCCTTCAGGAACTCGACGAACTCCTCGAATCGCTCCTCGGGGACGAGTTCCTGTATCTCGTCCAGATGGGCGGCGATCTCCCGGTAGTGTCGCCGTCCAGTCTCGCCGGCAGCAAACGGGACGAGCTGTTCCCGGTAGGCTTCGAAGTACTCGACCGGATCGACGGTTGCGACCGGGTCTCGATATCGGCGAAGCCACGAGAGGTTCTCGCTGTCTTTCAGTTCGTCGAACGCTTTTCCGAGGTCGTCTTCGTGGACGTACATGGAGAGGAGTTTCTGTCGGTCGGTTTTTTCGAAGTGCCGCTCGAACTCCTCGTAGACCGACTGCCACTTCTCGTCGTCGCACGCCTCTTTCAGTTCGTCGTAAGCGTCCCACTCCGAGTGGTCGAGGAACCGTCGTTTCAGCGTCTCACGGTGCTTTTCGGGGTTCCGATCTCGATAGAGATCAGCAGCGAGCCGGCGGAGGGCAGCAGGCGATCGGAACGTATCGATTCCGTCTTCGAGAAGATCGATCGCACGGTCTTCGTTCCCCTCCTCGATCAACTGCCGGGCGTACTGCTTGCAGAATCGGCTACTTTCGAGATATGTCTCCTCGTACAGTCCGAGCAGCGCTTCCTTCTCGTCGAGCTCCTCAAGCAGGTAGACACACGCCGAGACGAGAGCCCGCGTGCGTAGCGACGAGGACATCTCCGTCCCGCTGTCGCTCGACTCGCCCGATCCGACATCCACCGTGTGCTCTTCGATGGTCGTCGGATCGTCGACACGCAACTCATCGAAGGCATCTCCGACGAAGTGCTCCAGTTCTAATGGTCCGACCGCTAGGTGCTCGACATCGAGCGCGCCGCCGGTGAACTCTTCGACGGCGAGTGGGCCGTCGGTGAAATCGGAGACGGCGAGGACGTCATCGGTCCGGTCCCGAGCATCCTCCGGTTCGTGTTCACCGTTCGACGATACTTCGTCCTCGGCCGACGGCGACCAGTCTCCCGTTCGACGTGTTTCCCGATCCGTTTGCCCGATTGCACGGTCCGCGATGTCCGTCGGATCGAGGCTGATACCCGAGACGTGCTCGTCCAACCGGGTGAGCCAGTACTCGTGGTCGCGGCTCGTCGTACAGACGGTTCGCAGCGCGTCGTCGTAGTCCTCGCTAGCGAAGTGGTAGTCGGCATCGACGAATTCCTCGAAGAGATAGTCGATGTAGGGGCGCTTTTGGTCGTGGTCGAATTCCTGCTCGGCGACCGCCTCTGCGTAGAGGTCGAGGGCGAGCTCCAACTCGCGGCCGTAGTAGCCGCCGCTGTCGTCGATGCGATTCATGTTCTCGCGGATCGTCTCGGCGAGCGCCCGGTAGATGTCCGTCGTCGCATCGACGTGCCCACGCTCTCGATGGGTTTCTGCCAGGTCGTAGTACTGTGTGAAGTCGATGTGGGTGTTGTAGTCGATCATCCCCCCACGGCCAGCGGCGTCCTCGAACAGCCGGTCGATCTCCTGTTTGTAGTCGTAGACCGTCTTCCCAGCGTCTTCACCCGCGAACGCGACGAACCGATCCCTGAGATCGCGGTCGCCTTCGATGACGTCCAGCAGAAAGGTTCGAAGGTCGTCGGTCGTCATCTGTTCGGCCAGTTTTTCAATGTTTACCGACTCTGGAAGCTCTCCAGTGGCTTCATGAGCAGCAGTGTCCGTGTCGGTATCTCGGTCGTTGACGGCCAACAGGACTGCGACGATATGCTTACAGTCGCCCGCGTAGTCGTACGGACAGCTACACCGAGTCCGGATTACATCGCTCTCCACGTGAATAGAGACCTCGTAATCGTGCGAGCCACGAACTGTCGCCCGAATCTCATCCCCATCGATATCCAGTTCCAGAACGCGGCCCTGCTCGTAGTAGTTGACGCCGCGCTCGAAGGACTGTTGGGTGCAGAGCGACCGGATTTCGTCCCGAGTCGGGTAGTCCATAGACGTGTGGTACTACGGGAGTGGAAACTGAACGAGTGGCGTCACGACGTTACGTCTCCGACGTGGTTGAACGGGGCGAACAGTCTGCGTCGAGACCGTCGTCGGACCACGAGTGGCTGTCACGGGTGATCGTTCGTCTACGGTCGCTTTTCCCTGACGATCGCGGCCGTATCCGTTGACGCGATCACGTCGGAATCTTCGAACACATCATCTATTTCACTCGGCTCGTAAACCCCTTTGACGATGCAGTAGTAGTGCGACGGTTCCCCGAAGTCGTAGACCATGCTGAGCCTGTCGCCCTCCCGGAGCCCGGCCCGTTCGGCGACGTCCTCGATCGTCATCTCGCTCGCTCTCGTGTACGACCGGTCGCCCGCCTGCTCGTACTGGTGATCGGGAAGAACGTTGAGACTCGAATCCAAATACTCGTCTTCGAGACCGTACATCCGAAGGTGGAAGTCGTCGAGCGTGCGGAACCGACAGACGAGTCCGTCCCGTTCTGCCATCGTCGTCTCCGGCCGGACCACGATGTCGTACCACTCGTCTCGCGCACGACCTTTCTGCTTCCAGCGGAGCCGATACCCGACGGTGCCGATCCGCTCGGAGATGTCGTCGCCAGCCTGGTCCTGGTGTTCCTCAAGTGCGTCCCGCGTGTTCGACCAGCAATACGAGCAGATCTCGTCCGGCGCCTCGCCTTCGAAGCCATCTTTGTCGATATCATGATGCGCCACGAAGTCAGCAAACGAAACGCGTTGATCGCCAGGATAACGGTGTCCCCTACTACACATCCTTTCACCGGACGAACGGGGACCGATCGAGAACCGAGACTCTGCCTCCGACTGGTCGGCGTCCATATCGATGATATGCGCCACTGTGCCGCTCCCGGCCTCGATCACGAACCGGTCCGTGGCTTCATTCATTGTATCGCTCCTCCAAATTATCAATTGCGCGCCAGAACTGTTCATCGTTGATGCGAGGCTCTGTCGTTGCTCGCGCTTCCAACACGCCGGCGTACGTGTCGAACTCCTCAGGGCTCGGATCGGTCGCGAGGACGCAGTCGGCGTAGCCGTCGAGTGCGGTCTGGATAGTCCGTGCGTAGTGATCATGGGCACCGTCGATCCAGTTGTACTTTTCGTCGACTTCCTCGAACACTGCCCGGTAAACGGTCGCAGCGGCTAGATATCGGTTCCTCTCACGGTATTGCTCGGCTATCTCGAAAAACCGGGAGAAGTCGATTGCCTCGAACACGACCGGGTCCGCGTGTTGCTCGAACAGTTGCGCGATCTCATTGCGGTACTCGTCGATCGATTTGTGGTCGTCGCCGAACCGTGCGAGAAACCGCTCGCGCAACTCCGCGTGCTCGGCGAGTGCGTCACGGACGAACCCACGCAGGTCCTCGGCCGACACGTCGCCGAGGACTGCCTCGACACGCTCGCTCTCGTCCTGTGGCGGGCCGGCCGCGATATCCAGTAGCACCGCGACGACGTGTTTGCAGTCGCCACTCCCGTCGTACGGACAGGTACACTTCGTACCGATGCTACGGTCACCGAATTCAACGGTCACGTCGTACAGACTCGATCCACTGACAGCCGCGGTAACGAGCTCGCCGAACCGGTCGAGTCGCTGAATACGTCCCTCATCGCGGTACTTTCGTCCGCGTTCGAACACCGCATCAGTGCTCCGATTGTGGATGGTTTCCTCGGTGACGTTCATGTCTCGCCGTCCGACGCCCGAGTCCAATCCGATTTCGGTTTGGAGTCGTCGCCCTGACGGTTCGGGTCGGCTAGTGCCATCGTGAGCGTCACCGCGAGGCGTTTGTAGCGACCTCTGTCGACGACCGAGTGTCTCGGAGATTCCGAGGTGGGAGCGTGTGCCGCGTCCTGCCGGGACATGGCAAGCGCGCGACGAGACACCGATATCGAGGGGACTCCCCCGAGCACGTCATGTGAATCCGGTGGATGCATCGCATCTCGTGCCCCATCACACCTCGAAGATCCGAGATATCTGGACGGAAGCCACAAGCACTCGCCGAATCGCGGGTGATGTTTCGATTAGTGGCGCACACGTGAGAGGAGTCCAACTCTGAGAGGCGGTATTTTCCCGGTACGGTGTGATAGTGATTGGTACGAGTCGTTCCGGTATCGACCGCCCGATATCGGGCGATCGAACCGGTAAACAGTCGCAACAAATACTATGAGGGCGCGTCGTGACCGACCCGTCGACGGCGAGACGGTTCCGAGCCGACTCGGAGAGCGCCCCAACCACGGAGCGAATCGACCGTTCCGAGGCGATCGCCCGCGGACTGGGTACGACGGCCCCCACCGTGTGTTGAGTTCACACGATCGGTCGCAACATTTATTTTCTTATCCGTTGTCTCTTGGTTAAGAGTATGGTCGAGGAGTGGCGGTCCACCGAGCCCGACTACGCAGAGACGGCGACCCTCGTTCGCGAACTCGACGAGCTCAAGCGTCGCGGCTCCGCGCTCCTCGTCGTCGGCTCGGTCCCGGACCCGGTCCGGGACCGCGCGTGCGAGACGTTCCTCGGGGCCGACGCCGCCCGGCGCCGGCTGTTCGTCGTCACCGAAGGGAACGATCCACAGCTCTCCTGTATCCCCCGGACCCACCGGGGGGCCGACCACGCGCGCGTCGTCGAGTATCTCCGTCCCGCCCGTGGCGCGACCGCGGCGGACTCCACCCCGCTGTTGCCCGTCCCGACCCGGACGGTCTCCTGCGGACGGCTCTCCGAACTCGGTATCGAGATATCGGAGGGGATCGAGGCGCTCGACCGCGCCGCCTGCGGGCTCTCGCCCGCGGAGCTCCGGCTCTGTTTCGACTCGCTCGTGCCCGTCCTCGCCTCCTCGGAGGAGGTCACTGTCTTCCGGTTCCTCCACCTCCTCACACACCGGGTCCGATCGGTCGACGGCATGGCCCACGTTCACCTCCCGGTCGAGGCCGACTCGCCCGTCGTCGGCCGACTCTCCCCGCTGTTCGACGCCGTGATCGAACTCGCGGAGACCGAGACGGGCCCGGCCCAGCAGTGGCGGCTGCGCGACCGGAACCTGAAGACCGGCTGGCTCTCGCTCTGATCAGAGCGCGGGGACGTCCCAGTGGACCTCGTCGGCCCGGTGCCACTCGTCGTACGCCGCCAGCCCCTCGCCCGTGACGCCGGTGAGCCTGAGGTCGTGATAGAGCGTCGAGTGCGTGTAGTCGAGGAACGTCACCGCGACCGTCAGTTCCCCGTCGAGGAACGCCGTCGCGAGGCCGTTGTAGACGTGTTTGTGTCGCCTGTCGCGGACCCAGAACGCGACGACCGGTCTCCGCTGTTCGACCGCTCGCGTGGCGTGGAAGGCCTCGATCGCCCGGTAGGTGAGCTCCCAGCAGAACAGCCCCGTATGACCGCTGTCGGCCAGCGAGTCGAGGTCGGTCGGCTCCTCGAAGGGCGCTCTGAGGTTCACCCGACCCATGAGCACGTTGTCCTGGATCGACCCGCCGACGTACCGGGCGAGGTCGTAGCTGCCGTGTTCTCGAAACGCCTCGACGAGGCCGTACGCGAGCGCCTCGGGGTCGGCGGGATCGACCTTCGCGAACCCGGTCACCGTCGCGGGCGAGACCGGGTCCGCGACCGAGCCACGCATCGCTCCCGTGATCGCGGGGCGGTGGTTCACCCCATCGATCCGGTCGAAGAAGGCCCCGGGACCGTGGAACTCGTATCGGTGACGACCGCGGTCCACCTCGGCGGCGTCCTCGACGAGCGCGACGAGCGCCCCGTCCAAACCGTGTTCGTCCTCGACCTCGCGAGCGGCCTCAGCCGTGTGTGCGAACGAGGACCACTCACCGCCGGCCGGTCGGAGCCATCCCCGCTCCTCTCCGGGTGACACGACGAGTTCGTACGCACCGCCCTCGCCCTCG
>SKXI01000086.1 GCA_007128515.1 Halococcaceae archaeon
AGTCGTTCGCTCGGGGCGTCCCGGCGGAGATCGTGCCGCTCTCGGAGACGACGATCGACCCGGAGGAGACGTTCGAGGAGTACTCCTCCGGGGCGTACACCGATCTGGCGAGTCGGCACGAGGAGCTGTTCGACTAGTTAGGGCCCGCGGCCGTTTCCGTTGCCGCCGCTGTCCTCGTCGTCGGCCAGCAACTCGACGGTGTTCAGCGCGTTGATACGGCCCGCGCCGAGGTCCGGGTCGCTTCTCCCGGTCGCACTCTCCGCGCCGTATTTGATCGCGCTCTCGACCTGCGACGGGTTCGCGTCCGGATCGAGTTCTCGCACGAGGGCGACCAGCCCCGCGACGTTCGGCGCCGACATCGACGTGCCGGCCTTCCAGCCGTACGGTACGCCCTCGTTGAGCGGCGAGGTCGCCGAGAAAACGAGGTTGAACGGGTACGGCCATGCGGGTGCCTCGACAATAATCGTTTCTTCGATCTCTTCCGGATCGAGTGTAACGTTGCCGTGCTCGTCCAGAAAGAGGACCGCTTCGTCTCCTTCATCAAGTGGATGGTCGCTTACTCGCAGGGGTTGTCCGGCTTCCAACCACTCAACGATACCGGCGAACGTCTTTTGATCCGTTTCGTACCCGCCACCGCCGGCACCGACGTCGATCTCGTTCGTCCCGAAGTTCGAGAAGAACGCTCGCTCGTCCTCCGGGCCCAGCGCGCTGATGCTCATCGCGCCCTTGGTGCTGTTCGGCAGTGAGAACAGGCCCTCACGCTGGAGGTCGGTGTCGGCGTTGCCGGCGCTCGCGACGACAACCGTCCCACGGTTGACCGCCGAGCGGACGACGGTTTCGTAGGCAAGCCGGATGGTTCTGAGGACTTCATCCTGATGGACCCGCGGCGGGAACGGTTGCGTTCCCAGGCTGAGGTTCACCGCGTCGAGTCCCTCTGATGCACCGAAGTCGATCGACGTGAGGATGTCAGACGTCGTTGTCGTTGGACCCCAGTCCGGATCTTCGTCTTCGTCGCTGAAGTCTTCCCACCAGAACACGCGATAAGAGATCAACTCCGCGTCCGGAGCGACGCCCTGGACGCCCGACCCGAAGAAGCCGCCGACGCCCGATTCGGGGTCCGCGGCCGCGATTCCGGCGACGTGCGTGCCGTGACCGTTCACGTCCGAGGCGACGTCCTGTTCGACGCGCTGGATCTGTTCGTCATCGGCGGGATTGTTGACGACGATGTCCTCTTCGACTCCGGACCGAATCTCTCCTTCGCGGAACAGCCGACCTGCATCCTCGTCCAGATTCGGCGTTAGGTCCGGGTGCGCGTAGTCTACGCCCGTGTCGATGATACCGATCCGTGTCCCTTCACCGGTTGCGACTTCGTTGGCCGCGACGGTCTCCGAGTTCTGCTTGTCCCACAGGTTCTCGTACCAGTCGGACTCCACACCACCGTTCTCGTCGTAATCTTCGACGATTTCGGTCTCGGCAGGTCGCTCCAACTCGAACCGGACGTTTCGGACCGCACCTTCTACGCCACCGATTCCGCCGAGGTCGTCGGCAGCGTCCTCTGGACCCTCGACGAGGAGGACAGCCCCATCGGCGAGTTCCCGTACTACGTCGAACCCCTCTCGTTCCAGGCGACGGGCGACGCCGCCGTTTCCGAGCACGATGTACTGTGCACGACCGTCACTGGCACTCGCGTACCCGGCGAACGACAGCCCGATACCAGTCGCGGCGATCCATCGCAGTACCCCTCGTCGTGACACGTCGTGTGGTGTCATACCGAACGAACGTCGGCGGAGATTACAATTATACTTTTCGTTATTGTTTCTATCTATGATTAAACTAGGAGTTTGTTATTCGAAGTTGACGCATAGATATCAAAAATCAGTAACGATCGTTCGGCATGATTCGCGGCGTCCGCAATGAGAAGCTTCACCCGCCTCCCTCCAGTACACCGGGTAATGAGCACGATAGAACTCGGCGAGACCCCCTTCTGGTACGACGACGTCGGAGAGGGACCGCCGATCGTCTTCCTCCACGGTGGCTTCCTCGACTCGACCAGCTGGCGACCACAGGTCGAGCGGTTCCGCGAGGACCACCGCATCGTCACGTTCGACGTCCGTGGGCACGGCCGGACCGGGAAGACCGACCAGCGACGGTACACGGTGCCTGGATTCGCCGACGACCTTCACGACCTCCTCACCGCCATCGACGTCGAGCGGCCAGTGATCTGTGGGCTCTCGCTCGGGTCGATGATCGCCCAGACCTACGCCGCCCGCTACCCGATTCGGGGGCTCGCGCTCGCCGGGGCGCTGAAGACGATGCCGCCGGTCCCGCTGCCGACGACGTACAAGCGTGCCGCCTCGCCCACCGGAGGGCTGGCGACGACGCTCGCGCTCACCGGACAGCGCGCGACGTTCGAACTGCTGCTCTCGGGGATCAGGGCAGTAGAAGGCCACCCCTGGCTCGCGATCGACGAGGAGGTCAGAGAGCGTGCGCTCGAGACCGTCTCGGAGATCTCGCGCTCAGAGTACGTGAAGACGTTCGACGCGCTCTATCGCTTTTCCCCGCCGGAGATCGAGACCGACGCGCCCGCCGCCCTGATCTACGGGGAGTACGAGGCCAGCGCGGTGAAAGCACAGAGCGAGCGACTCGCGGACGCGCTCGACGCCTCGCTGACCTCGATTTCCGACGCCGGCCACCTCGTGAACGCCGACGCGCCGGAGGCGTTCAACGACGTGGTCGACGACCTGCTCGCGCGGGTCTGATAGCGATTGGTGTGACTGTGTACCGGTTCGGTCGCCCGACATCACGCGGTCGATACCGGAACGACTCGCAACGATCACTATGAGACGCTAGCCGAGTCGTCTCCCATTCGAGCTCTTTTTACCCCGCACGTGGTGTGCGAGCCATGGTATCGCTGCAGACGGTCGCGAAGTCCGCGCTGTTCACGCTGGTCGTCCCCGGGACGGTCGGGGTCTGGATCCCGCAGGTGCTCCGCCGGCGAGAGCACCCGGACGGTCCGAAACTGCCGTTTCCCCGGCGCGCGTCCCGGGTGGCCGGGACGCTCTCGCTGCTCGCCGGGGGCCTCCTGTACACTCACACCGCCTGGCGGTTCGCGGACGAGGGGGAGGGAACCCCTGCCCCGATCGACGAACCGGAACCGCTCGTCGTGGGCGGGATCTACGCCCACGTCAGGAACCCGATGTACGTCGCCGTCCTGCTCGTGATACTCGGACAGGCGCTCCTCTACCGGTCGATCCACGTCCTCTGGTGGGCCGCGGGCTGTCTGCTCGGCTTTCACGATCGGGTGGTCGGCTGGGAGGAGCCACACCTGGCAGAGAAACACGGCGAGGCGTACGAGCGCTACTGCGAGGCGGTCCCGCGGTGGCTCCCCCGGCTCCGCCCGTGGACCGGCGAGTGACCCACGGTCCGGTCCACGAGACCGTCCCCTCCGGGACGGCTACGCCCGGGACGGGACGACCTCGTTGACGAGCGTGCCGACACCCTCGTAGGTGATCTCGATCCGGTCGCCCGGCTCGATCAGCCCGGGGTTCGCCGGGCTGCCGAACGCGACGACGTCGCCCGGCTGAAAGGTAAAGCGCTCGGAGAGGTACGAGACGACCTCGTACGGGTCGAACAGCATCGACTCGGTGTTCGCCTCCTGTCGCCGCTCGCCGTTTATCTCCGTGTGCATCTCGATCCCCCTCGGATCGAGGTCCGTCTCGATCCACGGTCCGATGGGGCCGGAGCCGTCGAACGCCTTCCTGGCCGTGCGTCCCTGCTGGTCCAGCGCGTCCAGGTCGTTCATGATCGTGTAGCCCCGGATCGCCGCCGGGACCTCTCCGTCCGAGAGACGGGTGCAGCGCTCGTCGATCACGGCCGCGAGCTCGCCCGCGTAGGTGAACTCCTCGGTGAACGTCGGGTACTCGATCGGGTCGTGGTGTGCGATCGCCGAGACCGGCGGTTTGATGAAGAAATCCGGCTCCTCCGGCCGGTCGTACTCCATCTGGTCGAGCGTCTCCGCGTAGTTCCGGCCGACGCAGTAGAGCGCCGTCGGTTCACAGGGAGCGAGCAGGTCGGTCTCCGGTAGACGAAACCGTTCGTCCTCGCTCTCGATACACTCGCCGTCGTAGGTGCCGGAGACGACCTGGCCGTCGATCTCCGCGCGCGCCAGTCGCATACCCCCGTTCGCCCCGCCCGCGACCTGAGTGGTTCGGTTTAGCCCTCGAACACGCCCGTCAGGTCGTGGAGGCTCTCGATCTCGTGGGTTGGCGTCGCCGGCAGGTCGTAGTCGGCCCTGTGCTCCCGCCGGATGAACGCGCTGTCGGCGCCGACCGCCCGCGCGGCGAGCACGTCCACGCCGCTGTCGCCGACGTAGAGCGCCTCCTCGGGTGGACAATCGAGCGCGTCGAGCGCGCGCTCGATGTAGTGGCCGTTCGGCTTCTTCCGTTCGATCCCCTCGGGGGTCGGCTCGCGCCCGTAGACGACCTCGAACTCCGAGAGGTCGAAGTGTTCGACGATGAACGAGACGGTCTCCTGCTGGTTGTTGCTCACCATTCCTAGCGTCGAGGGGAGCGTGGGGAGGACCGAGACGTCGTCGTAGAGCGGTTTCTCGCCCGCCCGGATCGCCTCCTGCTGGACGGCGGAGGCGTTCGCGTCCCGACGCCTCCAGAGTTCGGCCGGATCGAGGTCGTACCGCCGGGAGACCGAGGCGAGGCCCTCGGGAGTGGTCCGCAAGAGCGCCTCGACGTCCTCCTCTCGGGGCTCGACGTCGAACGACGCGAACGTCACCCTGACGGACGCGCGGATGGCCGACCAGTCGGTCAGTTCGACGATGACGCCGTCGTTGTCGAAGACGACCGCCTCGTAGCTCACGCGCCGACCTCCTCGATCAGGTCGGGACGATCGACGCTCGGGTCGTTCACCGCCGTCGAGACGGGGTAGGCGCGAAACGCCTCGCCGGAAACGGGCCTGAGCAGCCCGTGACGCTCGCCGGGGTCGGCGGTCAGCCACTCCCGTTCCCGGTCCTCGGGAAGGACGACCGCCATCCGGTGGTGGAGCGGTCTCACCACCTCGTTGGGCTCGGTCGTGAGGATCGTGAACGCCTCGGTCGGCTCGGTATCGCCCGTGCTCCCCTCGCCGGAGAAGGCGTCGAGACCGGTCTGGCGCGTCGGCGGCGTCCAGGCCTCCCAGAGCCCCGCCATCGCGAACGGCTCGCCGTCGCGCCGCGCGACCCGGTAGGGGCGTTTCTCCCCGCCCTCCTCGACCCACTCGTAGAAGCCGTCGGCGAGCACGAGACACGGGCGCTCGCGGTAGGCCTCCCGGAAGCTCCGTTTCTCGCTCACCGTCTCCGAGCGGGCGTTGATCAGGTCGCGGCGGTCGTCGGCCCACGCCGGGGTGAATCCCCAGGTCATCGGCGAGATGGTCTCCGGTGCGTCGGCGCGGATCACCGGCAGCGACTCGCGCGGTGCGGCGTTGTACGTCGGCTCGATCGGTTCGACCGCTCGTGCGTCGAACCGTCTCTCCACGACCTCGGTGGAGACCGTCAGGGTGTAGCGTCCGCACATATCACTCGTACTGGCTGCGAGGAGCATAACGGCTCTGCGTTTCGATAGCTCCCCGGTGACCGAGGGGACCGTGGGAACGGCCACGGCCCCATCGACACTCATACGGGGTGTATGCGGACGGTCCCGAACTGGGACCATCCACGTCCGGGTAACCGCCGGCCCGGTATGTACTTTCGCCATGCCATAGACGAGCGTGAATAAACACGAGCGTCCACGGATCGACGGCCAGGGTGTCGATCCGTTCGGCGGTTCCCGACGACGTCTCCCACAGTTGAACCCGGCGGCCGGTATATCGGCCGCCCGACATGGTCACCGCAATTAATATATTTCTGGCCGTAAAAGAAACCGGTGTCGGCGATGGGTACTGTGTACCTCCCCACCCCACTCCGCAGGTCCATCGGCCGACACGGTTTTCATGTCCTCGATCGTCTCACGTTCCGTCGAGCGATGCCCGCGTCGCCCGCGTCGCGGTCGCTTTGAACGAGACCGCGACCTCGGTTCCCGGAGCGAGGCCGAGACGGTCGAGGCTCGACCGCGTCACGAGCGCCGAGAGCGGAGTCTCGCCGCCGACGTCGACCGCGACCGTCGCGATCGTCTCGCCCGTTTCGATCGCGCGAACCGACCCCGAAAACCGGTTTCGCGCGCTCGTGCCGTCCTCGTCAGGGGTTTCCGAGGGTGCGGTGAGCGTGACCGCGTCCGCACGAATCGACACCTCGACCGACTCCGTCTCCGGGGGGACGAGCGCGCGGAGCCGACCGATCCCCGTCTCGACGACGCCGAGTTCGCCCGTTCGGTCGACCACCCGGCCCTCGAGGACCGTCTTCTCGACCGTCGCCAGCCCGGAGGAGGCGGCGTCGAGTCGCCCGAACCGCCGCGAGAGCTCCCGGGCGGTGTCGGTGAGGCTGCTCCCGCCGCCGCCCGATCCTCCCCGGGTTCGCTCCGTGAGTGGGCCGAGCGCCTCCTCCAGGGCGACGATCCGGCGCTGGGCGTGGGCGTACGACCGACCGAGCGCGGCCGCCGCGGCGTGGATCGACCCCCGGTCGTCGATCGCGGCGAGCAGCTCGATATCCCGTTTCGTCACCGCGAGGTCGCCGACGGCCAGCTGTACCTCGAAGCCCTCGCGGAGTTCGTCGTCCATTCGACGTTCGCTCAGACCGGCGCGGACGGGATCAATCCAGCGGTCTTCCGGCGGCTCTCCAGGCGGAGGGATAATCGGTGAATCACGTCCTTCCTCGACCGCGAACCGAACGACACCGGTGACGTGTTGTCAGGGGGATACGATCGGCTCCGACGGTCCGTATCAGTCCGCTCCGAACTGCCGACTCCGGTACGTGCGAACGCACCGA
>SKXI01000233.1 GCA_007128515.1 Halococcaceae archaeon
TCCGCGTCCAGAAGCGACTCCGCCAGCTGGACAAGAAGGAGAAAGACCGCCGCGAGGGCAAGCGCGCCGAGAAGCGCGAGGCGGAGAAACAGGAGGCCCAGGAGATCTACGACCGGTTCAAAGAGGGCGAGACCCTCGACACAGAGGACCTCATGAAGCTCCAGCGGACCGGTCTGCTCTGAGGCCCACGCTCTCACCGTTTTCTCTCTCTCTGTTCGGAAGCGAAGCTTTACTCACGACGAAGCGCTAGCGATCGGTATGAGAGGTCCTGCCCATGGCTAGCCGATTCCCCCGTCTCGCGATCGTCGCCTCCGGCGCGACGCTGTTCGCCGGTGCCGCGTTCGTCCCTCGCGCCCTCCGACGGTTCCGCCGCAAACCGGTCGGCGTCGCGGAGGTCGGGGTCGACGGCCCGATCGTGAGGGAGCGACCACGCCGACCGCTCCGGGGAGGGACGAGCACCGCGGCGGCGGACGCCGTCGTCGAGCAGATCGAGGCGGCCGACGAGGACGAGGAGATCGACGGGCTGCTCGTCCGGCTCAACACCCCCGGCGGGCAGGTCGTCCCGAGCGACGACATCCGCCTCGCGATCGAGCGGTTCGACGGACCGACGGTGGCGTACGCGACCGACGTCTGCGGTTCGGGTGGGTACTGGATCGCGAGCGCCTGTGACGAACTGTTCGCGCGCGAGGCGACCATCGTCGGCTCGATCGGCGTGATCGGCTCGCGGGTGAACGCGGCCGAACTCGCCGACCGGGTCGGGCTCTCCTACGAGCGCTTCGCCGCCGGCGAGTACAAGGACGCCGGGATCCCCTTGCGCGAGATCGACGACGACGAACGCGAGTACCTCCAGGGGCTGATCGACGACATCTACGAGCAGTTCGTCGACAGGGTCACCGAGGGACGAGACCTCGACCCGGAGACCGTAAAGGAGACCGAGGCGCGAGTCTACCTCGGCACCGACGCCCTCGGGATCGGGCTGGTCGACGCGATCGGGACCCGGGAGGACGCGACCGACCGCCTCGCGGCGCTGCTGGACGTAGACGAGGTCGACGTGGAGGCGTTCGAGCCCCCACAGGGGCTGCTCGCCCGGCTCAGGGGCGGGGCGGAGGCGAGCGCCTTCGCCTTCGGGGCGGGTATCGCGAGCGCGGTCGTCGGCGACCCGGATCGGGAGCTCGAGATACGGCTGTAGGGGGAGGGGTTTTATCCTCCGAGGGAGTGGCGTTCACCAGTGAGTACGCTGGTCGTCTGCCTCGACCGGTCGGGCGAGATCGCCGACAGGGCGGGGCTCTCCGCGCCGATCGTGGGCTGGGAGGCGGTGCGCTCGCTCGTCGTGGACGTCGGCCTCGCCGACCCCGAGGACGCGGGCGTCAACTGCCTGCTCGAGTCCCTGCGGATCAGCCGCGAACTCAAAGACGAGGGCGAGGAGACGCTCGTCGCGCTCGTCTCCGGGAGCGCCGACTCCGTCGTGAGCGCCGACAGAGCGGTCGCGGCCCAGATCGACTCGCTGCTCGCCGACCACGAGGTCGAGTCGGCGGTCGTCGTCATCGACAGCGCGGAGACCGAGCGGCTCGTGCCGATCGTCGAGAGCCGCGTGCGCGTCGACTCGGTCGACCGGGTCGTCGTCAGACAGGCCCGCGACATCGAGTCGACGTACTACTTCCTCAAGCAGTTCCTCGCCGACGAGGAGCTCAGACGGACGACGCTCGTCCCCCTCGGGATCGCCCTGCTCGTGTTGCCGGCGATCGTCACGTACACGAGCCTCGTGATCGGGCTCGCGGCGATCACCGCCGCGATGGGCCTCTTCCTGCTCTACAAGGGTCTCGGGGTCGACGCGCTGGTCGCCCGCGTCCCGGGGAGCGTACAGAACGCGCTCTACTCCGGACAGGTGTCGGTCGTCACGTACGCCGTCGCCGGCGGCCTCGCACTGATCGGCGCGTTCGCGGGTGCGATCGGCGTCTCCGGCCTCGAGACCGGCGACGGATACCTCCTCCCGACGATGCAGTTCGTCTTCGACAGCGTCCCCTGGCTCGCCGCGGCCGCGCTCGTCGCCTCGACCGGCCGGCTCCTCGACGAGTGGATCGGCGACGACCCGATCTCCGCGGCGTACGTCAACCTCCCGTTCGGGGTGGTCGCGCTCGGCCTCGTCGTCCGTGGGGTCTCGGCGTACATCCTCCAGCAGAGCGCGCTCCTCACGCCGACGCGGGTCCCCCCGATGGACGTCGGGGTCGTCTCGGTCGAAGGATTCGCGCTCTCGCCCTTACAGCACCTGGCGGCGTTCATCGCCCTCGCTCTCCTCGTCAGCCTCCTCGGGATGTACACGGGCAACGCCTTCGGCGAGGGACGGGGGGTCGAACGCGAGGCGGAACCGGACCTGCTCGATTAGATCGTTCGGGTGGACCGAGACTCGGGGGGATCCGAGCACGAGCTGCTCCCGATCGGTCATCCAACCGACCCGTGCTCCCGTTCACGAGAACCGGTCGGAGACAACCCACGTCCGGGCGCTGTCTCGATTCCGTCGGTCGTTCACCTCGGTTCGACGTGTCGCCCCATCGACGGTCGGCTACTGCGGCCCGAAGTAGACCGCCGCCAGCAACAGCGCGAGGAAGACGTACGCCCCCCGAACGAGGAGCATCGTCGCGAGCGTCGGGTCTGGGCTACGCCGGGCGAAGCCGGCGACGACGCCGAAAGCGAGGACGGCGCCGAGCGTCTCGACGGGAAAGACCGGAAGGAGGGCGAAGGCGGTCACGAGCGCGAGCGAGAGCCCCATCAACCCGTAGGCGAGGTCGCGGGCGCGTCCGGGACCGAGGACGACCGCGACGCTTCGCTTTCCGATCGAACGGTCGTAGGCGTAGTCGTCCTCGTCGTCGATCACCTTGATCCCGGTGAGCAGCACGAGGAAGACGAGCGCGAACGCGAGCACCACGGTCGATAGCGTCGTCGTCTGGACGTAGAACCCACCCAGGATGGCGAGGGCGATCCCAGCGGGGTAGCCCATCGTCGCGCCGAGCGGGTGCATGTCGAGCTGTGGGGCGTGGTGGTAGGCGATGAGCCAGGTCGGGAGCGTGAGCAGCGCCGCCCAGCGGTCGACCGAGAGCCAGAGCAGCGCGAGGCAGGCGAAGAAGGCGACGGAGGCGGAGGCGAGCGCGAGCCGACAGCCGGGTTCGGTGATCGGGTGGTCGTCGTCCTCGTCCCGCAGGTGGAAGTCGACGTAGCCGTCTTTCACGTGGGCGGTGTAGACCGCGAGGAAGATCGCCGTCATGTGCAGTGCGCCGAGCGCGAGCGAGAACTCCCCGGCGAGCATGCTCCCGAACCAGGAGCTCGCGAGCGGCGGGAGCATGAAGACGGGGTGGACCTGCGAGGCGAGCGCGGAGAGCTCCGCGCGGAGTCCGGTCCCGTGACGAGCGAATCGCACGCCCCGAGAGAGGGACGGAACGAACATATAGCTGTGTGCGGCGAGCGGGCTACCGGTCGGAACTCTCCTTTTCGAGGTACTCGATCTCGACGATCACGTCGGTGCCGGTCCGTTCGGAGATCCGATCGTCGAGCTGTTCGACGAGCCCCGGGAAGCCCGTGTCCGCGGGCCGGTTGATCACGATCGAGATCCGCCTGTCCTCCTCGGTGAGGCCGGCGTCGCTGAACTCCGTCTGGACCGAGACGAGTTCGAGGTCCGAGAACTGTTCCTCCGAGAGCGTCCGTTCGATCTCCCCGTTCACCTGCGTGTCGAAGTGGACCTCGCTCGCGATCACCCCGCCGGAGACGACCAGGACGACGAGGAGGACACCGATCGCCGCGAGCCCGCGGTCGAACCCATCGACGGAGAGCCTGTCGCCGAACTCCCGGTCGTTCCAGTCGTCGGGCCGGTAGCCGAGCCACCAGAGCACGACGATCGCGGAGAGCGTGATCAGCACCGCGTTCACCGTGAGGAGGACGAACGCGCCGATCGCGACCGAGGGGAGTCCCCAGGCGATGCCGATGCCGACGGCGGCGGCGGCGGGGATGAGCGCCGCGGCGATCATCACGCCGACGATCGAGAGCGGGACGGCCGTCGCGAGGCCGAACGCACCGGCCGCGCCCGCGCCGATGCCGACGGCGACGGCGAGCACGCCCGGGGCGATCCGGCGATCGATCTGGGCGACCGTCCGGATGTCGAGCGCCGGCGGGACGAAGTACATCGTCCGAACGGCCCAGGCGAAGATCGTGGCGCCGACGACCGCGACGATCAGGCCGAGGACGAGCGCGCGAAAGCCCTGCCAGATCATCGACGGGTCGTCGAGGACGGTCCCGATGCTCGCGGTGAGCGCGGCGCTGACCTGCGGGGCGATCACCATCGCGCCGACGACGATCGCCGGCGAGTCGAGCAACAACCCGGCGGTCGCGACGACCGCGCTCAGCACCGTCATCACGTAGTAGGTGCTGAGGTTCGGCGTCATCGTAAAGGCCTTCGCGCGGATCTCGGTGCGGTCGACGCTGTCGTCGTGTCTGCCCGAGTACCGTCGCTGGAGCGCGTCGAAGTTCTCGGTCGTCGCAGTCTCGGCGCTCGTGATGACGGTGTACTCCCCGTCGAAGCCCTCATCGCGCAGGTCGTCCATGACGTTGCCGACGGCCGCCGTCGGCAGCGGAAACTCGACGACGACCCCCTCGGATCGACCGCTCGACTCCGCGGTGACGACGTAGTCCACGCCGCGGTCGTCGAGCGCGTCGAGCCACCCCTCACGTCGGTCCTCCGGAACGAGGACCCGAACCACTCGCATACCGCTCACACAGAGGCCACACACAAAACCGGCGTGATCGATCGGCACGGTTTTCCGCCCGGCACGAGAGGGCTTCGCATGCACCGTGGACTGCTCGTCCCGAACACGGGCGTCGATCCCGTCGAGATCGCGAAACGGGCCGAGTCGGGCGGCTACACCTCCGTCTGGAGCGGCGAGCTCTGGGGCTGGGACGCGTTCGTCCGGCTGGGTCGGATCGCCGAGGCGACCGACCTTCCCGTGGGGACGGCGATCGTCAACGTCTTTTCGCGCACGCCGGCGGCCATCGCGGGCGCGGCCGCCTCGCTCGCGAGGGCCACCGACGAGACCGTCCGCGTCGGCGTCGGCCCGAGCACGCCGCGGGCGATCGAGGCGATCCACGGCCTCGAGTTCGAGAGCCCGATCGGGCAGGCCCACGAGACGGTCGAACTCGTGAAGAAGCTCACCGGCGACGGCGACCGGGTGAGCTACGACGGCGAGTTCCGCAGCGTCGAGGGCGTCCCACCGCTCGACGTCGACGTCGCGCTCTACAACGCGGCGCTCGGACCGGCGAACAGGCGACTGACCGGGCGGCTCTGTGACGGCTGGCTCCCCCACAACGTCCCGTTCCCACGCATGGACGAGGCGTTCTCGGTGATCGCCGAGGCAGCGGAGGAGGCCGGCCGCGACCCCGACGAGATCGACGTCTCCCCGTACGTCCCCTCCGCGGTGTGCGAGGAGCGGGGCGAGGCGTACGACCTGGTCCGCAGCCACGTCGCCTACTACGTCGGCAACGGGCCAGGGTACAGGAAGTCGGTCGCGACGCTGTTCCCGGAGGAGGCGGAGACGATCTCGGAGGCGTGGGCGGCGGGCGAGCGCGGACGGGCGGCCGACGAGGTCACCGACGGGATGGTCGAGGCGCTGGGCGTCGCCGGAACACCTGGGGAGGCGAGAGAGCGCTTTTCCGAGGTCGCAGCGCTCCCGACCGTCGACGAGCCGATCCTGGTCGTCCCGGAGCGAGCGAGCGAGGGGACGATCGAGCGGACGGTCGAGGCGCTCGCGCCCGAGGCGGAGTGAGAGGCGCTACGGGGTCCGACTCACTCGACCGCCAGCACCGTGTCGAGGTCCGGGTCGGGCTCGAGTAGCTCGTATCTCCCCTCCTCGTCCGCGACGACACCCTCTCTCACGAGGTGATCGAGGTGGGCGTAGGCCTCGCCGGGCCCGTGCATGACGTGGATACCCGAGAGGTCGCCGAAGAGGTGCGCGCTCACCGTCCAGGCGTCGGCGGGGCCGTGCTCGGAGAGCACACCCAGGACGTTCTCGGTGCGCTCTCGGTGGTGGTCCGCGATCGTTCGGGCTCTCTCGCTCGGCTCGTCGATCGGGTCGCGGTGGCCCGGCCAGACGCGATCGTACTCCGCGCCCGCGATCCGCGAGAGCGTCCGCAGATACCGTTCGAGCGGCCGGTCGACCCGAACGTCCGCGCCGCCGACGTTCGGCGTGTAGACCGGGAGGATCGCGTCGCCGACGAACGCCTCGGTCGCGTCCCCGCCCCCGTCCACCCCGAACTCGTAACAGCAGTGGCCGGCGGCGTGGCCGGGCGTGTGGACGGCTCGCAGGGTCGTCTCGCCCGCCTCGATCTCGGACCCCTCCTCGATCGACGTCACGTCCGCGGGTTCGCCCGCGATGTGGGTGTGGCCCTCCAGAAAAGCGAGCAGCCCCTCCCGTTCCTCGTCGGGCATCCCCCAGCGCGTGAAGAGCCTCCGGCGGAGCGCGTCGAGGTCGGAGAGCGCCGCCTCCTCCTGTGCGACGAGCGGGGCGTCGGCCTCGTGGACGTAGACCGTCGCGTCGCCCTCCGCCTGGATCTCGCCGGCGAGGCCCGCGTGATCCGGGTGAAAGTGCGTGAGCACGACCTGCGAGACGTCGGCGAACCCGTAGCCCAGGTCGGCGAGGCCCGTTCGGAGCCCCTCCCTGGTCGTCTCGGTCGCGACGCCGGTGTCGACGAGCGTCAGCCCCTCACTCTCCAGCACGTAGGCGTTGTTCCGCCCCTCGAACTCCCGGTTGCCGAGCGAGATCCGGTCCATGGGCCCGCCACACCTTCCGGCGGTAAACGCGCGTCGATAGGCGAGGGGTTTGCACACGGTTATCA
>SKXI01000404.1 GCA_007128515.1 Halococcaceae archaeon
CACGTCCTCGCCACCGTCGCCTCCGGTTTCGCGGACTCGCCGGCGGGTCTGCGCGAGTTCCTCGACCGGACGCTCTACGCCACCCAGTCCGAGGACGCGAGACACCTGGAGGGCGTCACCGACCGGGTGATCCAGTACCTGGAGCGAAACGAGTTCCTGGAGCGGATCGAGGACGGCAACGCCCGTGGTGGCCTCCGATTGAAGGCGACCCCGATCGGTCACACGGTCTCCAGGCTCTACCTGGATCCGATGAGCGCAGCGGAGATGATCGACGGACTGCGCGAGGCCGACGATCCCACCGCGCTCGGGCTGTATCACCTCGCGGCTCGTACGCCCGACATGTGGGAGCTCTACCTCCGCTCGGGCGACCAGCAGCGCTACACAGAGGTCGCCTACGAGCGAGAACGCGAGTTCGTCGGCGAGATGCCGAGCGAGTTCGAGGCCGACCGGTTCGAGGACTGGCTGTCGGCGCTGAAGACCGCCCGGCTGATCGAGGATTGGGCCGACGAGGTCGACGAGGACCGGATCACCGACAGGTATCGAGTCGGGCCGGGCGACATCCGGGGGAAGGTCGAGACCGCCACCTGGCTGCTCGGGGCCGCCGAGCGGCTGGCGATCGAACTCGGCCTCGGCGTCGAGACGGTCGAGGCGATCACCGAGGCGCGGGTGCGTGCCGAACACGGCGTCCGGGGCGAACTCCTCGACCTCACGGGTATCCGCGGCGTCGGTCGAAAACGCGCCCGACGGCTCCACGACGCCGGCTTCCGGTCGCCCGAGGCGATCCGCTCGGCGGAGAAGGAGGAGGTGCTGAAAGCGTTGCGCGGCAGGCGGAAGACGACCGAGTCGATCCTCGAGAACGCCGGCCACCCCGATCCGTCACTCTCGGACGTGAGCGAGGCGGAGATACCCGAGCTACCGGAGTCCGAGCGGGGCGAGCCCGACCCGCAGACCGGGCTCGGTGACTTCTGATGGAGGCGGTCGCCTGCGAGGTGGAGATCGACGATCTCGATACGTTCGTCGCCCGACTGGGCGAGGTCGGCGAGGCCCACGGCTGTGCGATCGGGGCGTTCTCACCACGGTATGTCGCCTGCGAACGTCACCTCGAACGCGCCGTGGCGCTCGCGAACCGGGCGTTTTCGAGGGGCGAGAACGTCGCCGACGACCGGGCGATCGAGATCCTCCTCTACGCCGCGGGCAGGCGACAGATCGATCAGGCGCTGGAGATCGGTGTTCGGGAGGGCCAGTCCCGGACCGTGCTCGTGATCGACGGCGAGGACGAGACCGGGGCGATCGAGGCGCTCTCGGGGTTGGTCGAACCGACCGACGAACCGGTGGCTGAGGACGCTGACCCGGGGCTGATCGCGTCCTACTTCGGGATCACCGACGCCGAACGGGGGGCGACCGACGCCGACCTCTGCGATCTGGTCTGCGAGCGGGTCGCGCTGCTCGACGTCGAGAAGTGACGCGACGACCGTCGTTCGGGCCGGCTCACCTGCCGGGTGAAGCGTTTTTCGCGAGACGAACGAAGCCGAGCCATGACCGGGGACGACGAGACGGTGAGCGATCCGGAGGTCGTCGAGAACGCCGAACGGCGCGCGAGCGAGCGGGCGGATCGGGTCGAGGACGTCGTGGACGACCTCGCGGCACGGACCTTCTCGGCGGGGAACTACCCGACGACGAGCGAGGAGATCGCCGAGGAGTACGGCACCCAGGAGATCGACCTGGCGAACGAGACGGAGACGCTCGGCGACGTGCTCGATCGGCTGCCCGACGAACGCTACGAGAGCGCCGACGAGGTGCGCGAGGCGGTCTACGGCGAGCTGAGCGGCGAAGCCGGCGACAGAAACGAATACAACGAGGGTAGAGAGCTCGACCCCGCCGCTGTCGACGAGGACCCGAGCCGGTAACCGGGGACGGGCGGATCTATATATCACGACGGCGAGACGGCCGAACGGATGGCGGGCCCCCGCTGGCGCTACCGGTGGACGCTGCTTTCGGCCTGTGTGCTCGCGTACTTCGCGACGCGGGTCGGACAGGTCGCGATCGGCGCGCTCGTCCCCGCGATCACGGAGACGTTCTCGGCCTCCTCGGGTGCCATCGGTGCGGCGCTCACCGGGATGTGGGTCGCCTACGCGCTCGCGCAGGTCCCGAGCGGCGCGCTCTGCGACCGGATCGGCGAGCGTCGTGTCGTCCTGCTCGCCGTCGCGGTCGCGGGGATCGGCGCGCTCGTCCTCGCGGTTTCGCCGTCGTTCGCGGTCTTCGCTGGCACCGTCGTCGCGCTCGGAGCCGGCGTCGGCCTCTACTACACCGCGGGGACGGTCCTGCTCACGAGTGGTGCCGAGAACCCGGCGCAGGCGATCGGGCTGCACCGCCTCGGCGGCGAGTTCGCCGGAATCCTCGCGCCGGTCACAGCGGTCGGGATCGCCGCGGGCTACGGCTGGCGGGGTGCGCTGTTCGCCTGTGCCCTCGTGACCGTGCCGGTTCTCGCGCTGGTCGTCCTGCGGGTGCGACCGACACCGCCGGATACGAGCGAGTCGACCACCGAAGCCCTGTTCGACCGGCGTGCGGTGGTCGCGATCGTCCGGCGACCGACGCTCGTCGCCGCGACGGCCGTCGCGAGCCTCGCCGAGTTCGTCGCCATCGCGACGATCACGTTCCTGCCAGCGATCGTGCTCGCACTGTACGACGTGAGCGTCGGACTCGCGGGGATGCTCTTCACCTGCTACTTCGTCACGATCGCGCTCACACAGCCGGTCGCCGGACGGCTCGCCGATCGGTTCTCGTGGGACGTCGTCACCGCCTGTGTCCTCCTCGCCGGTGCGTGCGGCTACGCGCTCGTCGCGCTCGCGCCGGGGACGACCTGGCTCGTCCCTGCCGTGGTCCTCGCCGGGGTCGCGATGGGGTGGAACGGCCCCGTACAGGCGCACGTCCTCGCGACGCTACCCGAGCGCGACCGCGGACCGGGGTTCGGGGCGATACGGACGACGTACATCCTGCTGGGCGCGCTCGGCGGCGTCGTGACGGGCACCGTCGCCGACGTCGCCGGCTGGGCTGTCGCGACGTGGCTGCTGTCGGCGACGCTCCTTCTCGCGGTGCTGGTCGTCCTCTCCGACCGGATGAGGGGAACCGATTAGTCCACGTGGGGGATAGTGCGGGTATGTCCCCGCGGCTCACCGACCCGCTCGCCATCGGCGACTGCGAGCTTCCGAACCGGCTCTACCGTGCGCCGTTGCTGGAGTGCGCCGGGAACGGCCCCGACGCCGTCGAGACCCTGATCGAGGAGCTCGAACCCGCCGCCGAAGCGGGAGCCGGTCTGCTCTTCCAGGGGGCGTCGATCGTCACGCCGGAGGGCGGCTGTGCCGCGCCGAACATGACACACGTCGCCGACCCCGACTTCGTCTCTCGGTGTTCCGAGCTCACCGAACGGGTCCACGACCACGGTGGGAGGATCTTCGTCCAGCTCGAACACGGCGGGCTGCGGAGTCTCGAGACCTGGCACCGGGCCTACCGGAACGACCACCCCGACCTGGAGCAGCTCGCGGTCTCCAAACCCCCCGCACTCCTGCGACTCGGCGAACGCCTCGGCTTCCTCTCGTACGATCCGCACGTCCTCTCGACCGGTGAGGTCTACGACCTCGCCGACCGGTTCGGAGACTCCGCGAGCTACGCGGCCGACGCCGGCTACGACGGGATCCACGTCGCTGGCGCGAACATGGGGATCGTCCAGCAGTTCCTCTCGCCGTACTACAACCGTCGCGACGACGAGTTCGGCGATGGGACGCGCTTTCTCGAGGCGATCCACGACGCGATCTACGACCGGGCCGGCGACGTCCCGCTCGTGACGAAGGTACCCGCGGAGACGCACTCGCCACCCGGAGCCCGACCGAGGCTCTCGGTCGCGGATGGCGTGCGGATCGCCGAAGCCTGCGAGCGGATCGGCTACGACGCCGTCGTCCCCGTCGACGGCTCGGTCTTCTGGGACATGAGCATCGTCAGGGGGGAGTACCCCGAGCGCGCCTGGACGGACTCCCGGTTCGAGGCGGGGTACGAGGAGACGTTCGGGGGTCGGCGCTGGAGACTGATCGCGGCGGCGAACCGACTGCACGCCCGCGGGTTCGGCTTCGAGCCGGCGTGGAACGAGCGGTTCTGCCGACGGGTCCGAGGGCGGGTCGAGGTTCCCGTATTGATGGAAGGAGGTATCAGGAACCGGCCCGGGATCGACAGGCTGCTCGGCACCGGGGCGTGTGACGCGGTGGGGATCGGCCGGCCGTTCTACGCGGAGCCGCGGCTACCGGCCAGGCTGCTTTCCGATCCCGATGCGAACGCGGTCTGTGAGAACTGCAACAACTGTACCGTCCCGCAGGCGACGGGCGCACGTGGGGTCTGCCGGACGCCGAGCGTGATGGCCCGTCGGGGGGAGCTGCTGCGGGAAGGGGCGTACGACCGCTGATGGAGCCCGTCTTCTTCCTCGCGGTGGCGCTGCTGGTCGCCGGTGTCGTCGCGAGCTTCGTTCCGCTCGTTCCGGGCGCGGGACTGTCGCTCGTCGCGATCGTGCTCTACTGGTGGTCGACGGGCTACAGCGAGCCCGGCGTGCTCTTCCTCGCGCTGGCGCTCGTCGTCGGCCTCGGAGCGCTCGTGCTCGACTACTTCTCGAGCCTCATCTCCGCGCGTGTCAGCGGCGCCTCGACGCGGACCGCGCTCGCCGCGGGCCTCGTGGGCGTCGTCGCACTCGTTCTCGCGACGCCTGTCGGAGCGCTCCTCGCGATCCTCCTCACCGTCTTCGTCCTCGAGTTCCGCGAGTCGGGCGAGGTCGACGAGAGCGCCCGGAGGGCGGCGTACACCACCCTCGGGATGCTCGCCTCGACCGCGACGCAGGTCGTCGTGACGCTCTTCCTGCTCGTCGGGTTCCTCGTCTCGGTGGTCGTCCTCTGATAGTG
The DNA here is from genome assembly GCA_007128515.1 of Halococcaceae archaeon. GTDB lineage: Archaea > Halobacteriota > Halobacteria > Halobacteriales > Halalkalicoccaceae > Natronorarus. Next base: position 4,938 of record SKXI01000404.1, read on the forward strand.
AATGTTGCGAGTCATTCCGGTATCGACCCCCCGACGTCGGGCGATCGAACCGGTAAACAGTCGCCACGATCACTATGAGACGGACTGCGGTCCGACCGTCCCGCTCGGTCCCCGCTTCTCGGCCCCGACGGTCGGGTGCAGCGGACCGAACGTGGGGGTCCAGGGAGCGGCGGTTTTAGGTGCCGTGGCCGCCAGGAAGCCACATGGCTTCACGCGAGGACATCCTCGAACTGCTGGCACACTACGCACTGATGATCGTGATCATGTTCGCGGTCCTCGCGGGGATCGAGGCGTTCTACGGCGACCTCGACTTCTTCATCTCCCTCGGGATCGCCGTCGTCGTCGCGCTCGCCTACTCGATCGGCGTCCGCCGGCTCGGCGTGGCGCCGGCCGCCTGGCAGCGCGGCGAGAGCTGAACCGCCGGGATTGATAGCCGGCCGCTCCGGAGACGGGACATGGAGACCTCCGAAGTCATCCGCACCCGGCGATCGGTTCGCGAGTACCGCGACGAACCGATCGACGACGCTCTGCTGGAGGAGCTGGTCGGGCTCGCGACGCTCTCTCCGTCGAGCTACAACATGCAGCCATGGGAGTTCCTCGTCTGCCGCGAGGAGCGGAACCTCTCGCGGCTTCGCGACTGTGCGTACGACCAGCCGCAGGTGACCGACAGCGCGGCGACGGTCGTGGTGCTGGGGAACCTCGACCCGGCGGCACACGTCCGTCCGATCCTCGAGGACTCCTTCGAGAAGGGCTACATCGGAAGCGAGGAGGCCTTAGAGCGCCGGATCGAACGGATCGAGGCGAAGCGCGACGACCCGATCGAAGACCGGCGGCGCTGGACGATCAAGAGCACGTCGCTCGCGGCGATGACGCTCATGCTCGCCGCCTGGGACCGGGGGATCGCCTCCTGTCCGATGGAGGGCTTCGACGCCGACGCGCTCTGTCGCGAGTTCGACATCGACCGTTCCGCGTACGACCCGGTGATGCTGATCGCGCTCGGCTACCCGACCGAGGACGCCGAAGGGGTCGTTCGCGAGCGGAAACACCGGCGGCCGATCGACGACCTTCTCCACCACGAGTCGTTCGACCCCGCGGACTGAGAGGGATCACCGTAGCCATCAGGATATCCCAGGCGTACACACCACCGACATCGCTCGATTCGCAGTCGAGAAACGATGAACTTCTACGATGATCCCTACGAGCCGAGCGATCAGTCCACGTCGTAGCGCGTCGCCATCGTCTCGACGTCGATCACACCCGCACGATCGGGATCGAGTGCGGCGTCGAGCGCCGCGCGAGCGACCGTCTCGACCGAGAGCGGCCTGGCGTCTCCGAGCGCCGCCGCGCCGGGTAGCGAGTCGAGCGCCCGGAAGACCGTGTCGACCGCCTCCGGGAAGTGTGGCTGGTCGGCGCCGTGGACGGGACCCGGTCTGAGGACCACGGACCGAAGGGGGTGACCGGCGAGCGCACGTTCGGCCCGGCGCTTCGCGGCCAGATACGACTCGTCGACGCCGGGTGGCTTCACCGAGGCCGAGACGAAGACCATCGCGGGAACGCCCGCTCGTGCGGCCTCCTCGCCGACCAGGATCGCGCTGTCCCCGTTCAGTCGCTCGAACGTGATCCCATCCCCCTCGTTCTCCTCGGCGGTCCCGATCGAGTGGACCACCGCTTCGACCCCGTCCAGTGCGCCACGCCACTCCGCGGGCTCGAAGACGTCGGCGGCGATCCACTCGACGTCGTCGGAACCGGTCTCAGGTGCCCCCGATCGTGAGACGCTCACGGCCTCGTGGCCGCGGTCGACCGCGAGCGAACAGACCGCGCGTCCGATGAAGCCGCTGCCGCCGGTGACGAGGAGTCGGGCCATGGAGGCGGGAAGGACTCGACGCGCCTATCGCTTCGGTTTCGGGCCTCTGACCC
>SKXI01000242.1 GCA_007128515.1 Halococcaceae archaeon
CGGGGTGGTACTCGATAGCGTACCGCGTCGGGTACTCGCCGGCCTGCGCGAACGCCTCGGGCATCCCGATGTCCGTGCGCGTCTCCTCGCGGAGCCCGTCGAGGTAGTCGATCGTGATCATGGGCTCGTAGAACGTGAGGTCGCCGCCGTAGGCGCCCCAGATGAAGGTGTGCGTGAACGGCTCGCCCTGGAACTCGGGTGCGGTCGGGTCGACGAGGTGTTCGCCCATCATCGGGACGACCTCGTGCGTGCGGATGTAGCCCGGCGGGTGCTGATCGGCGGCCAGCGGCACCTGATAGTCGTCGTCCGGCGGGATATCGTGGACGGTCTCCCGATCCATCATGTAGAAGTGGATGTCGAGGTGGGGGTCACCGTAGACCTCCATCGGGGGGTGACCCTCGGCAGCCCAGTCGATACCGACCCAGGCGAACGGCGTCTCCTCGCCGCCGTCCGGCAGGTCGAGCGCGAAGTGTGCGTGCGGTTGCTCCTCCGGCGACGGTAACCCCTCCCAGGCACCGGCGGTGAAGTAGAGCCCGAGGAGGTTCACCTCCCCCGCGTGACTGTGTCTCAGGTAGCTGGAGACGGTTCCCTCTCCCATCGGAACGGACTCGCCCCACGTCACGCGCGGCCACTCGGGGAACTCCTCGTGCTCGCTCGCGGCGACCCCCTGCACGCCGACGGTCGCTCCGACCATCGTGGCCGCGATGACTCTCAGTGCGGCTCGTCTCGACGTCGGATACGTCTGGTTCATATCTCCGATGCTGTACTACCACTCGGAAGGATATAAAACAGAACTGAGTATTTCGCGGACTGTGGCGAGCTGGCCGTAATCGGAGATACTGTCGGGAGGAGGGGAGGATCCGGATCGATTCGCACGGCTCGACTTCAGTGTAAACGGTCGCCCCTGAGGGAGTTCCCAACGGGTGCGATCATCGGCGACGGAACGCCGCCGGGTGAGGCGGTACTGGAGGACACCGCCCGGTGGAGCGAATTAGTCGGCGGCAGTGGGCCGGAGTCGCTGGTCCCTGACGTACTGCGTGAAGTTCTCGAAGACGCCCTTCGCCTCGCAGGCGGCCGCGTAGTTCTCCTCGGTGATGCCGGCGAGGACGGCCTCTAACTGGTCGTCGGGCACCGCACCGCGCTTTCCCTCGGCGATGGCGCGGGCGGTCTCGGTGTCGTACTCCGGGTGGAACTGGACGCCGAAGACGTGGCCCTTCCGGAAGCCGTGGTTCGAGACGTCGTTCTCGGCGATCGGTTCGGCCCCGGGTGGGAGGCTGGTCACCGCGTCGGAGTGGCTCGTGAAGACGGTGAAACGCCCGTCGATCCCGGAAAAGAGCGGCGAGTCCCCGAGGTGGGCGACCTCGTTGTAGCCGAGTTCGTACTCGCCCATGTCCCTGACCTCACCGCCGAGGACGTCCGCGAGCAGCTGGTGGCCGTAACAGACGCCGAGACAGGGGATCTCTCTCTCGATGGCCTCGCCGACCCACGCCTTCAGCGGCGAGATCCACGGGTCGTCCCAGTAGACGGAGGCGCGCGATCCGGTGACGACGACGGCGTCGTACTCGAAGCTCTCGGGCAACTCCCCGTTCGCGGCGTCGAACTCGACGAGGTGGGCGTCGAGTTCGCGGCGGAAGTTCCGTCGGGTGGAGGTTCCGTCGTAGGCGGCGTTCAACAGGGCGATGCAGGGACTGTCCATACCGTGTCCGTGCTACCGCACGGGTATGTGTTTTTCCATCTCGACTCGCCGTTCCCGGTCAATCCGATGATAATCCGTTCAAGAAGTCAACGAGTTCGTCGTTCACCGCCCGCGAGCGTTCGATTCCGACCAGGTGCGGCCCGCCGTCGATCCCGACGAACTCCCCGCGGGGAAGCCCCTCCGCGAGCAGCCGACCGTTCTCGACCGGCACCACCGCGTCCTCCGTACCGTGGACGACGAGCGCCGGGAGCGTCACCTCGTGGAGCCGGTCACTCGCGTCGAACTCGAGGAGCGCCGCCTCCTGAGCCTCCCAGCCCCCTCGATCGGCGTCCTCGCCCGCGCGCCACTCGACGATCCCCTCGACGACGTCCGGCATCTCGGCTCGGAACCCGTCGGTCAGGACGGGCGCGAGCGACTCGCGGAGCGCCTCTGGATCGTCCCGCGGCGCGTACATCCCATCCCGCGGATCGTCCGGGAGCGAGGCGAGTGCACCCCCGGGAGTCGTCCCGATCAGCGCGAGCGACCGCGCCCGGGAGTAGGTGAGCGCGTACGAGAGCGCGGCCGTCCCACCCAGTCCCGCGCCGATCAGGTGCGTCCGTGAGGAGCCGTGGTCGGCGAGGACGGCCTCGACGTCCGCCGCGAGGTCAGATACCGAATACGGCCCCGGCGGGGCGTCCGAGCGGGCGGTGCCTCTGGGCGCGAGGACGACCGACTCGAACGGTCCCGCGAGCGCCGCGTGCTGCCAGGCACAGGCCCACGGGCCGTAGCCGAGGTCCGGTATCGAGACGACCGTCTCCCCCTCGCCCTCGACCGCGTACTCGATCCCGGTACCGTCGTTCGTCGCTCGCGGCATGGACGGCTCTTCTCGCCCCACGTGCATCACTCCGACCCATCGGGGCCCGACCGAGCCACCCCGACCGCGACGGTCAGCCCTCCTCGTCGACCATCGCCCGGAACGCCTCGATGTCGACGTTCTCCTCCAACTGTTCGAGCGTCCCGACGATCTGCTCCTCGGCCTCGTCCACGTCACCGTACTCGACGATGTTGCCGGTCTCCTCGGACCACGCCTGGGTGTCCTCGTGCTCGACAGCCGTCTCGATCGCCTCGGAGACGACCCCCCTGACGTCCGCTGGCGTCTCCGGCGGTGCTATCGCCGTCTGGACGAACCGGGTGATGTAGTCCATCTCGTCGCCGTACTCGGCGATCGACTCCACCTCGGGGAACGCCTCGAGCTCGAGGGTCGTGAGGTTGACCGCCATCGACGCCTCGCCGGAGTCGACCGCGTCGACCGCCGAGGTGTTCGTCGAGATGCCCGCCGGAACCTCGTCGGAGATCACCGCCTCGTTCACCAGCGCGCCGCCGTCGTACGGGACGCTCGACTCCCAGTTCACCCCGTACTCGTCGCGCAGGAGGTGAGTGACGACGTGGCTCGCGCTCCCGACGCCCTGGAACGCGAAGGTACCGATCTCGCCGTCGTCGTAGGCGTCTCTGAGCTCCTCGAAGTCTTCGATCCCGTAGGCGTCGTTGACGATGATCGTGTAGCCGAACGCACCGTGGGTGGCGATCGGCTCGAACTCCGCGACATCGAACTCGTCGACCTCCTGCATCAGCCAGGCGAACTGCCAGCCCGGTACCGTCACCGTTCCGAAGCGGTGGCCGTCGGGTTCCTGGGTGTAGAGGTGCTGTGTGCCGATCTGCTGGGAGGCCCCCTCGCGGTTGTCGACCGCGATCGACTCGCCGAGTTCCTCCTCGACGACGGGCTGGATCGTCCGGACGTACTGGTCCGTGCCGCCGCCCTCCGACCACGGCACCATCCACTCGAGGGACTCGGTCGGGAAGTCGAGGTCCGCGTCGTCCGCGTCGTCCGCTTCGTCCGCCTCGGGATCGTCGTCCTCGTCCTCCGGTGGGTCGTCGTCCGCCGGATCGTCGTCCGGCTGCGGCTCGTCCTCCTCGTCGTCGAGACAGCCGGCCAGCGCCAGCGTCGCTCCCGCGCCGCCGCCGTATCGCATGAAGGTACGTCGTCGCATCGCTCCGAGAGAGGACGTACATGGATGAAAAGTATTGATTTAACGGCGCTTCTGTCTGGTTCTACTCAGGCGTTCAGCACCCGTTTGAGGATCTCCGGCGCGGCCTCGAGCGCCTCGTCGAGCTTCTCGGTCTCGGGGCCGCCGCCCTGTGCGAAGTCGGGCGGTCCGCCGCCACCGCCGCCGACGCGCGAGGCGAGTTCCCCGACGACATCGCCCGCATTGATCCCGGATCCGTCGGGGGCCGCGACGACGAACTGCGCGCCGTCGGCTCCGCTGCCGAGCACCGCGACGTTGCCCTCCTCCGCGATGGCGTTGGCCGTCGCCCGGAGTTCGTCCGCGCCGCCGTCCAGTCGCTGGATCACGGCCGTCGTCCCGCCGACGTCGACCGCCTCGCCCTCGTCGGTGCGGAGCTCGGCGAGTTCGGCCTTGAGCGCGTCGATCTCCTTGCCGCGGGCCTTCCACTCCTCGAAGAAGCGTTCGGCGGTCGCGGGCACCTCGCCCGGCGAGACGTCGAGCACCGCCGCGGCGTCGGCCAGCGCCTCCTCCGTCTCCTGGGTCGCCCGGATCGCGGCCGGGCCGGCGGCGAAGGTGAGCCGTTCGACGCCGTCCTGGATCCGCTCGGTCGAGAGCAGCTTGATCGCCCCGACCTCGCCCGTTCGCGAGACGTGGGTACCCCCGCAGGCCTGGACGTCCTCGCCGACGTGGATCAGCCGGATCCGCTCGCCCGGCGGGATGCCACCCTGGTAGAGGTCGAAGCCGTGGGTCGCCTCGGCCTCGTTCCGGTGGGGCCACTCCTGGGTGACGGGGAGGTTGGCGATCACGAGGTCGTTCGCGAGCCGCTCGATCTCCCGCGCCTGTTCGCGAGAGACCCGCTCGTAGTGTCTCACGTCGAGGCGGGCGCTCTCGACGCCCTTCTGTGCGCCCGCCTGTCTGACGTGCTCGCCGAGGACCTGCCGGGCGGCGAAGCCGACGACGTGCGTCGCCGTGTGGTGACGTGCGAGCGCCGCCCTGCGCTCGGTGTCGATCCGTCCCGTGACGAACTCGCCCTTGCCGGGGTCCTCGTCGGTCCGGTGGACGATCACCCCGTCGCGTTCCTGGACGTCGGCGACCTCGACGGTCGTCTCCTCGGAGGAGAGCGTCCCCGTGTCCGCGGGCTGGCCGCCACCTTCCGGGTAGAAGTGCGTCTGGTCGAGGACGACACCGTAGCCGTCGTCGGTCTCCAGCACGTCCAGGACGACCGCCTCGAACTCCCCACGCTCCTGGTCGTCGTAGTAGAGCTTCTCGGTGCTCGGGAGGTCGGCGAGGCGCTCGTCGGCCTCCTCCTCGATCGCCGTTCCCTGCGCCTCGTCGTGCCGGGCGGCGACCTGCGCGTAGAAGTCGTCCGGGATCTCGACCGAGGCACCCTCGCGTTCGGCGATCTCCTCGACCATGTCCGGCTGGATGCCGTGGGAGTCGTACAGTTCGATCAGCTCCGAGACCGGGATCGGCTCCTCGCGTTCGGCGTACTCCTCGGCGAGCGCCTCGACCCGTCGGCCACCGCGTTCGAGCGTCTCCCGGTACTTCTCGACCTCCGTCCGGACGATGTCCCGGATCGTATCGCGGTTCTCGTAGCCGAGTCGTTCGGCCTGCATGTCCACCAGCTCGTCGAGCGGGGCGTCGACGCCGACCGAGTCACAGAGCCGCTTGGTGCGCCGGAGCACCATCCGTGCGAGGTAGCCCGTCGCGACGTTCGAGGGGACGATGCCGTCGCCGAGCATGTACGCGAGGGTCCGGCAGTGATCGGCGATGGCGTAGATCGCTTCGAGGGGAGAGAGCAGCGCGTCGAGCTCCTCGGGCGTGGTCCCGAGCTCGTCGGCCATCTCCGCGCGGGCGCTCTCGACGTCCTCGATCTCGTCGACGTCCATGTTGCCGGCGATCGCCGCCGCCCGACCGATCAGCTCCTTCTCCTCTTCGGTGTGCTCGACGCCCGCGTTCTCCGAGAGGAACTCGATCATGTCGGGGTAGACCGCCTCGTAGACCGTGGGCGTGCCCTGCGAGACCCAGGTCCACCGTTCGAGCCCGTAACCCGTGTCCACGATGTAGGTGTCCATGAACGAGTACGAGTTGCCGTCTTTCATCTCGTACTCGCCGTCGGGGTCCTGCTCCATGCACATGAAGACGAGCGTCGCCAGTTCCACGCCCTTGTAGATGACCTCGATCGCCGGTCCGGCGTTGCCGCCGCCGACCCACGGGTCCTCGATGTAGGTGACCTCCTCGACGGGGACGCCGAGCGACGCGAAGAACTCGTCGCAGTACTCGACGGTCTCGTCCTTCCAGTAGACCTCCCCGTGGTAGGCGTACTCCTCCGGATCGACCTCCTCCTGCGTGTTGAACGCGTGGTGGGCCATCATCTCGAAGGCCATCGTGTGCCGGCCCGTCTTCCCGACGTTGTCGATGTCCTGCATCCGGATGCAGGGCTGGGAGATCGTCAGGGGATTGGCCGGTGGCGGCGTCTTGCCCGAGGTCACGAGGGGCTGGAAGTCGTAGATCGACGCCTGGGTCAGCAGGACGTCGTCGCGCCAGCGGTTCGCCGCGACCGGGTAGGGATCGATCCGCTCGTGGTCGTTCTCCTCGAAGAAGGAGAGAAACGCCTCGCGCATCTCCTCCAGCGTGTACTCCTCGTCGAAGCCGGGGTCCCCGATGAACGTGTACTCCCCGCAGGGCGGCTCCCCACAGATCTCCTGGTCGTGCGTTCGCGTCCAGAAGTGAGCGCCGCAACCGGGACACTCCTTCCGGACGAAGTCGTTCGCCTCGAAATACTCGAGGCGATACTCGGCGTCGAGGTCGCTCATTGCCCCCTCTCGCTTGCCCGACTCCAAAACAGTTGCGCAACGCCGTGAGACGGCGCGCGACGGCCTCGCTCGCGGTCGAAGCGCTCGCCGAGTTCCGAGAGCTTCTCGAGGGCGTCCTGTTCCTCCCGGAGGGTCTCCTCGAGGGTGTCGGCGGCGTCGTCGTAGCCCTCCTCGTCGGCGAGGGGGATCAGGTCGCCGTAGGCGGCGATCTCGTAGTGCTCTGATAGGGATC
>SKXI01000142.1 GCA_007128515.1 Halococcaceae archaeon
GAGGGCGCCGACCGCGGCCAGGAGCGCGAGCGGCACCAGCCCAGGGGCGGAGAGGTCCGCCGCGGTGAGTGAGTCGGCCCCGGCACCGACGGCGACGAACGCCGCGATCCAGGGGACCTCGCCGAGGAACGTCCCGAGCACGTAGGGACGGGGCCGAACCCGTGCGACGCCCGCGCCGTAGGAGACGAGGTCGATCGGCAGCGGCGTCAGCCGGGCGGCGACGACGGTACGGAGGCTGCCCGCTCCCTCCGCGAACCGACGGGCGTGCTCGCTCGCGCGGCCGAACGGGCCGGAGTCGGTCCCGAGCCAGCGGCCGATCAGGTACGGCGGGAGGGCGGTGAGCACCGCGCCGACGAGCGCGACGACCGTTCCGAGGGTTACACCGAGGACGAAGCCGACGGCGAGCGGGAACGGGCTGTGCGGCCAGCCGAGCAGCGGTCGGAGGAGGTAGAGGGTGAAGAGTGCGGGGAGGAACCACCGGCTCTCGGCGGCGACGGCGAGCGTCGCCATCGCCCGTTCGGGGCCGACGAGGAGGGCCGCCGAGAGGATGGTGAGGAGGAGTGAGACCCCGACGACGGTCCGAATAGCGGGCCCAGGTCGCTCGAGCGGCGTGCTCGGAAACCACCGACGTGGGCGCATCGGAGCGACTAGGGTCGCGAGGCTGAAGACGGTACTGCCGGCCACACGTCGTCGAGCGACCCGAACGGGGTCCGGTGGGCGATTCGGGTTCGCCGCGGCTGGCGCGGGTGGGCCATGAGTATTCAGGCAGCAGCTCTATACCGAACTCCCGAGTAACACCGACCGTCCCACAAGGGACGTGCCTCTGACGGGGGAACGGGATCCACGCCGTTTCTGCGGCGATTTATGTCGTTTCGTGGCGTCGGTCAGGGAATGATCGTCGAGTTCGACTTCTCGTCGGGCGTTCTGGAGTCGTCGATCCGTGCCGCGCCCTCCGTCTCGCTCTCGTTGGAGGAGATGACGGCGTCGGATACGGTGCCGCTCAGGAACATCTTCTGGGCGTCGGGTGAGGGTCTCGATACGTTCGAGGCGGCGCTCTCCGAGGACCCCACCGTGGCGGACGCGACACGGCTGTTCGAGACCGACGACCGTCGGCTCTATCGGATCGTCTACCCGCCCGAGATGGCCGACGTCGCCGCCTACCGCGCGGCGGTCGAACTCGACGGGGTCGTTCTGGCTGCCGAGAACGAGGGCACCGACTGGATCGTCCGGATGCGCTTTCCCGACCGGACGGCGTTCGCCGCCTTCCGCGAACGCTGTGAGCGCCGAGGGCTCTCGATCACCGCCCGGGCGGTCTACACGCGAACACGCCCGGAAACGGTCGACGCCGTCCTCACACCCGAACAGTACGAAGCGCTCGCCGCCGCCGCCGAGATGGGTTACTACTCGGTCCCGCGCGGGTGTTCGCTCGCCGAACTCGCGGAGAGCCTCGGCCTCTCCAGTCAGGCGGTCTCCGAACGCCTGCGACGCGGCACCGAACGACTCGTCTCGGTGACGATCGAGGACGACTGATACGGTCTGCTGTACGTCGTTCAGATCGTCGCGCTCCCGGGGTGTCGAGGACCGTCACACGGTTACAGCCGACGGTATGAGCCCGAAAACGGCGTACGGGTGTACGTGTGTGTGGGTGACGTCCCGGTCGCCCGCCCACGGAGTGCCTCTGAGTCCCCGCTCGACCACGGGGCGTTCTCCCGTTCCGCAGTATATGACAAAGCCGTGTCGTACAACTATTGGTATATACGTCGATCCGCCAATACGAACAGTTGCACTCTAGTCGAGCAACGCGTCGAAGACCGAGCGCTGGGCGGCCCGGATCGTCCGGTGGAACGTCGACTGATCGATCCCGAGCTGTTCCGCGATCTCCGTGCCGGTGTGTCGGCGTGGGGAGTCGAAGAACCCGGCGTGGTACGCCGCCTGGAGGATCTCGAACTGCCGGTCGGTGAGGTCGCCGACCGGCCCTGGCCGTCGCGACGAGCGCGAGCGAAGCCCGGTCTCGAGGTCGCGCCGCCCGAGGAGCTCCGCCGAGGGGTGGCGCTCGCCGAACCCGTCGGCGAACGCCCGCACGTCGCTCCCGGTCGGGAGTTCGATCGTGAGCGTCCCACTTCCGTCGACGGCCGAGAAGCCGCGGACCTGTCCGCCGTGGTCGGTCACCTGGTGGACGAACGAGCGCTCGACCGAGAGTTCGAGGAGGAGCTCGTCGCCATCGTCAACGATCACGCGTGTGCTCTCGACGGACGGGTCGGACGCGAGCACCGACAGCAGGCGCTCGCCGTCCACCCCGGCCACGTTCACGAACAGGAGGTCGGTCCCGTCGGACCGTACGACCGTCCCCCGGTGGTCGATCCGGGCGCCGGTCTCCGTCGCGAGCCGTACGTAGAGCAGCGACGGGTCGGAGACGCCGAAGACGACCTCCGTTCGGCTGTCGCTCACCAGCGCGTTGCGGGTCGAGATCGCGTCGAGGGCGTACCCGACCGTCTCGCCGAGTTCGACGAGCACCGCCCGCTCGCGCTCGCCCATCGTCGGCCCGCGTGCGTAGACGACGAGCACGCCGTAGCGGTGCTCGCGGTAGGTGATCGGAACCGCGGCGATCGTCCGGTAGCCCCGAGAGAGCGCCTCCGACCGCCGCGAGCCGTAGCGTCGTTCCTCGAGCAGGTCGTCGACGACCCGTAGCTCGCCCCGACGGATCGCCTCCACAGCCGGCGTGGTCGGTCCGTCGCCGCCGACCTCGATCGAGAGCGGTGGCGGATCGCCGACACCGTCCCATCCCCGGAGCTGGATCTCATCGGTCGTCGGGTCGTACTCGCCGATCCACGCCGCCCGGTACGGCTCGGCCGCCGCCAGCCGGTCACAGACGGCGTCGATCACCCCCTCGTGCGAGGTGGCACCGACGAGCGCGCTCGTCACCTCGCGGATGATCCCGGTGAGGTGCGTCAGCCGTTCGAGTTCCGCGTTTACCCGCTGGAGGTCCCGCTCGCGCTCCCTGAGCTCGAGTTCGCGATCGGCGCGCTCCAGGGCGGCCTCCGTGTTCGCCGCGAGCACCTGCGCGAGCCGGACGTCCTGCTCGCTGAACGCGGCGACCCGGGGTGAGCCGGTGATGAGGATCCCGTGGGTGCCGAGCGGGACGACCAGCTGACTCCGAACCGGGATCGTACCCGAGACCTCCTTTATCGCCCGGATGTCGTCGTAGACCGCGAGTTCGCCCTCGACGAAGGCGTCCCACGCGAGCGAGTCGTCGCCGCGAAAGACGGGGATCCGCTCGAACGTCTCCGGGACGTCGGGGGAGACCGCCCGGGGGAACAGCGCGTACTCGTCGGCGTCGAACCGGTAGACGCCGACGAGCGAGAAGCCGAGGACCTCGGTCGCGGCGTCGGTCACAACCTCCGCGACCTCCTCCGGGGTCTCGGCACGCATCATCCACTGCGTCGCCTCGTGGAGCGCGACGAGCGTCCGCTCGCGCTGTCTGCGCTTCGTGACGTCCTCGAACGCGTAGACGGCGCCCGTCGTCCCCTCGGTCCCGTTGAGGGTGGTGGCGTTCACCTGGAGGAACCGTCGCTGCCCGTCGGGGCGCTCTAGCTCCCGCTCGAACCGCCGGACCCGTTCCTCGTTCCCGACCGCCCACGACGCTGGGAAGAGTTCGCCAACGCGTTCGTCCGACGTCTCGCCGAGTATCTCGCTCGCGCGGTCGTTCGCGTAGGTGACCTCGCCAGCGTCGTTCACGACCAGAATACCGACCGGGGTGGTCTCGACGATCCGCTCGTTCAGTTCGTGTTCGGCACGGAGCGCCTCCTCGACCGACTTCCGTTCGGTGACGTCCGTCGCGAGCCCGACGACGTGCGTCACCTCGCCCGCGTCGTCGGTGATCGGTGCACCCCGGTCGCGGATCCACCGCGTCTCGCCGTCCGGTCGAACGATCCGGTACTCCACGTCGAACTCGAAGCTCCCGTCGACGGTCTCCCGCAGTCCCTCCTCGTCGTCGGGGTGGACCGCCTCCAGATAGGCGCTCGGGTCGGCGTAGAGCTCCTCCCGGAGGCGACCCCAGACCTCCTCGTAGGCCGGGTTGACGTAGAGCACCTCACGCTTCGGGTAGTCCGTCATCCAGAGCACGCCCCCGACGTTCTCCGCGAGCTGGTGGAGTCGGCCTCCGAAGCGATCCCCTCCGGCGTCGACCGCCGACCCGCGACCCGTCCACGCCTCCCGCTCCGGCCCGCTCATGGCACTACCTGTAGGCCAGGCGTTATCAACCTACCCCGTCCCGTTCGCCCGGCCGAGACGTTCCTCCCACTCCTCGGCCGGCAGCGACTCGCCGGTGACGCCGTCGGGCGGCTGGGCGGCGAGCAGGACCGCCGCGTCGTCCATCACGTCCGCGGAGAGTACGTCCTCTCGCTCCTCGTCCGACAGGTGGTCCCAGAACGCCGTCTCGACGCGACCACCGGGGTCGAGCCCGTTGACGGTGACCGTCCCCTCGTACTCCATCGCGAGCGTCCGCGTGAACCCCTCGAGACCCCACTTCGAGGTGACGTAGGGACCCCAGCCGGGCAGCGCTCGACGACCCAGTCCGGAGGAGACGTTGATCACGCTCCCCCGTCCCGCCTCGAGCATCGGTGGGAGGGCGTGTTTCGCACAGAGAAACACCCCCGTGAGGTTGACGTCGAGGATCGCCCGCCAGTCGGCCTCCTCGACGTCGACGGTCTCCCTGAGTTCGTCGTGGAGCGTGAGCTGACCGATCCCGGCGTTGTTCACGAGGCAGGTGAGTTCGCCGTACGCGTCGAGGGTCGCGTCGACCGCGCGCTGTACCTCCTCGCCGTCGGTGACGTCGGTCGGCACGACGATCGCCTCGCCGTCGGCTTCGGCGGCGACCGCCTCCAGGTCCGCTCGGCCGCGCGCGAGCAGCGCGACGTTCGCTCCCTCCCTCGCGAACCGAAGCGACATCGATCGCCCGAGTCCGCGGCTCGCACCCGTCACGACGACCGTCTCTCCGTCGAGTTCTCCCATACCACTACGGGACGCGGCGGGGCCCGAGTAGCTGTCGGATCCGGTCGGACGGACGGCGGTGACCGCTCACTCGTGCTCGTCGACCCGGACGGGCCGGGTTCGAAACCACGATAGCCCGTATCACAGCGATGGGAGCGAGTCGTTCCCGCATCGGCCACACGCCGTCGTTCGGTCGAACCGGTACACCGGACCGTCACTATCAGAGCCCGAGCAGCCGGAGCAAGAGGCCACAGACCAGGCCGACGACGCCGATCGCGAAGCCGACGAACGGAGGCAGGATCGGTATCGGGACGACGATCGACACGAGCGAGACGGCGATCACGACGGTCGAGGGGCGAACCATGGCAACCGAACGGGCTCCCGGTGCAAAGCCCCTCGGCCGGCGAGCGGTACCCACTTTAGTGACCGGACCGCGTAGCCGGCCCATGGCGACCTACGAGCGGATACTGGTCCCGACCGACGGGAGCGCGGCGACCGAGGCGACGCTCTCACACGCGCTCTCGATAGCGGCCGACCACGACGCAGAGGTCCACGCGCTCTCGGTGGTCGACACTCGAATCACCCGATCGGCACCCGACGAGGGCCGCGACGGCGTCGAGCGGGCCCTGGTGGAGGAAGCGACGTCGGCCGTCGACCGCGTCGAACGGGAGGCGGCCGACACGGGTCTCCGGACGGAGACGGAACTGCGCCGGGGTCGGCCGGACCGCGAGATACTCACCTACGCGGAGGAAGAGGGGATCGACCTGATCGTCATCGGTGCACACGGCAAGAGCCCCCGGGAGAAACTCGCGACGATGGGGAGCGTCTCGGAGCGGGTCGTCGACGGCGCGGGCTGTCCGGTGCTCGTCGTGCGGGGCGAGTAGGTTCACCCCTTCGAACCGTCGGCGAGGTCGAGTCCGGCGACGAGGCGAGCGGTGATGACCTCTTTGACGATCTCCAGCAGCCGTTCGCCGTCGGTCGTGTAATCGGCGAAGATCCCGAGTGGGATCTCACCGCCCGCCGCGTCGTGGTGACCCCCGGCGCTCCCGACGTCCTCGAACGCCTCCTTGAGCACGTTGCCGACGTGAACTCGTGGATCGGGCGACCGTGCGCTGAGGTGAATGGATCCGTGGACGATCCCGAAGACGATGACCGTCTGGACCCCTTCTAAGGTCGCGAGGTAATCGGCGGCCTGCGGGAGCGCATCCCGTTCGGTCGTCCGACCGACGTGGGAGATCAGCACCGCCGATCTCGTCGTCCGGTTGCGGATAGCGGTCGCGATGGCGTCGAGGGTCGCCCCGGTGACCGACGGTGTCGACAGCTGTCGGAGTATCTCCTCGTCCACGTGGTCGTGCAGGTAGCCCGCCGCCTCGTACTCCTCACGGGTCGCTCCACGGAGGAAGTTGAGGGTCTCGCGACGGATGGCGAACAGGAGCGCCGTCGCGAGCACGGTATCGAGGTCGATGTCGAGGGCGCGTACGTACTCCGCGAGGATGGTCGCAGCCGCCCCGACCTCCACGCGGTGGTCGACGAACCGTGCGTCGATCTCCTCGGCGGGGTGGTGATCGATCACGACGTCCACGGCCGTCCCCCCGGGAACGTTGTTGTTCGCCCCCGGAACCGAGTGATCGACGAACGCGAGCAACGAACCCGCGGGTCGATCCCTGACGGACGCGGACTCGAACGGTTTGAGTTCGATGTCGAGTAGGTTGACGAACGCCCGGTTCTGCTGGTGGGAGATATCGCCGCTGTAGAGGATGTGACGGGCGTCGATGCCGGCTGCGGCCGCGATCCGAC
>SKXI01000332.1 GCA_007128515.1 Halococcaceae archaeon
CGGTGATCACCAAGAGCGTCGAGGCCCAGCGGATGGACGACCTGCCGAAGCTCATCAAGACGCTCCAGCAGGTCTCGAAAGAGGACCCGACGATCCAGATCACGATCAACGAGGACACGGGAGAACACCTCATCAGCGGACAGGGCGAGCTCCACCTCGAAGTGATCACCCAGCGTATCGAGCGCAACCAGGGTATCCCGGTCCACACCGGCGAACCGATCGTCGTCTACCGCGAGGCGGTCCGCGAGCCGAGCCGAACGGTCGAGGGGATCTCCCCGAACCGGCACAACCGCTTTTACATCCACGTCGAGCCGCTGCCGGAGGACGTCGTCGAGGCGATCAAGATGGGTGACCTCTCGATGGCGATGCCGGAGATCGAGCGCCGCGAGGTGCTCCAGGAGTCCGGGATCGACAAGGACACCTCCCAGAACGTCGAGACGATGATCGGGACGAACGTCCTCATCGACGACACGAAGGGTATCCAGTACCTGAACGAGACGATGGAGCTCGTCGTCGACGGTGTCGAGGAGGCGCTCGTCGACGGCCCGCTCGCCGCCGAACCGGTCGAGGGCGCGATGATCCGGCTCGAGGACGCCCGCCTCCACGAGGACGCCATCCACCGTGGTCCGGCACAGGTCATCCCCGCGGTGCGTCAGGCCGTCCACAACGCGCTGATCGACGGTAAGATCGCGCTGCTCGAACCGATCCAGAACGTCCGGATCGACGTCCCTGCGGAGCACATGGGCCCCGCCAGCGGCGAGATCCAGGGTCGGCGCGGCCGCGTCGACGACATGTACGACGAGGGCGGCATGATGGTCGTCGAGGGCGTCGCGCCCGTCGAGGAGATGATCGGCTTCTCCTCGGACATCCGATCCGCGACCGAGGGCCGTGCCTCCTGGAACACCGAGAACGCCGGCTTCCAGGTGCTCGTCGACAACCTCCAGCCCGAGACGATCATGGAGATCCGTGAGCGAAAGGGCATGAAGACCGAACTGCCCCCGGGCGTCGACTACTTCTAAAACGCACCTTTTTACGGCTCGGGTGTCCTCGCGCCTACGAAAGAGCTCCGCTCTTTCGGGCTCTCGATCGCCTTCGGCTCACGAGAGCTTCCGCGCTGCGGGCACCGCTCGCCGCAAAAATCTGCAGCAAAAAGGCGCGGCCTCGCGTTCGATCGGTCGCGACCGCACGAACGCGCCTGCCGTAATCGAAGCGCCTACCGGTAGCTGACGGGCTGAGAGGGCGTCGTAGAACGGTTCTCACACATGTCTCCAAAACCGGTAAACCACCCGTTCAGTAGCTCTGATTATCGACCTTATATGGGACTCGTTCGACGGAACAAGGGTCGATACACCCATACGGTGAACGCAGTAATGAGTAGGGTTGCAATGAAGAGAAGGACGACAGTATCGACCGCAACGTTCGGATCATCGTGAATTAGCATGGAAACAAACAGGGCCAAAACAGCGATGGTGACTATTGTATACCATCCTACGAGGCCGTAAATCGCCTTTCGGGCCCACACTGCGCCCCGCAAGAGACTCAAACTGACGGCGACGGTAATCGGCACGACGATACCGAGGTCCAACAGGAAGACGGTCCAGTACACCGAAGGGTCGTCGATGTACTCGGCAGGAATCGTGCCACCAGCCAGCATGCGTGGGACGGCGAAAAGATAACCGAACGATGCGAACAGAGCGAAGAGAAGTAACACCCAGCTGTAGATCCGTTCTCTTTGAGATGATACCGTCGGCAGGTCCTCAACCCGGACATGGTTCCACGAGTACACCAGAAGAGTCCCGCTAAGGATGAGCATCGCCAAATGGAACGGGATTACCGGAGGATACTCCACGTATTGCGGGCCGATGATATACTGAACGAACATGTACGTGGTGTAGGCGGCTGGAGGGATGGCCACGATATGCCCGGTCCGGTCCCCTCGGAGAACGAGCACGGCAGCCAGGGCGCTCGACGGTGCCACGACCAGGAGTGATACGGCCTCCAAACCGAGGGTTTGGTTCATGACAGGCTCTGATAACGGATACGTAATGACACCAGCTACGAGAGGACCGAGAAGCGAGTTGGCTGCCAGCCCAGCGGCGAGTGCGACGAGACCGGCAGCCAACCACCGATTCGATCGGTGGCTCATCGCTGGACTACTCCGTCTCGTCTCTCTCTATCGGCGGTCATCAGATATTTTGCCATGTACATCACCAACCGGAGTTATACTTTCACCGGGTATTCCCGTCACAGCAAAGCACCCTACGATGTTATCTTGAGTCCGCCCTTACTGTCTCTCACGATGCAACCGAGAGTCAGTTCTATTTCTGATGGATTGCCAACAAAAGAGGTTGCTGGATGCTTTTGGCCGCTCCGTCGTTCGCCTCTGGACGTGAGAAGCCCCGAAGGGGGTGAACGCCGATGGTAAAGCACCTTACATACGTGGCAGCGCTCGCGCTTGCGATTCACGGAGTCATTCACTTCCTTGGGATCGGAGTGTACTTCGAGCTAATCGAGCTGACGGATCTCCGATATAAGACGACGCTGCTCGGTGGTGTCATTGATGTGGGAGACGCAGGGATACGGGCCTTTGCTGTCTTGACCACCGTTGCTGGCGTCGGCTTCGTCGCTTCGGCTGTCGCACTGGTGACTGGCTGGCGCTATTGGCGAGGGGTATTGCTCGCAGTCACCGTGTTCTCGCTGGTGCTTACAACGCTCGATTGGTCGGTCGCCTCCGCGGGCGTTCCGGCGAACCTGACGATTCTGGCTGGCCTTTTCGCGCTGCCCCGGTTGTGAAACGCTCCTTTTTGATCCTCGCCCGAGTGTCAACGATTCAACGCGCCCCCCGCTCGGTGTCTCGGCCACTATTTCACCGCCGGTATATCATCGGTCACGTCGTTCCACCCCTGTCTGTTCGAGGAAAGATGATCGTCACTAACAGGAGAACGACGACTGCCGACAGTGCCAGTCCAACCCACTCGGCGACCACCGGCAGGAAGAACGCTACAGTCTCCCGACCGAGGGTCCACCAGAGCCCGAGCGTCACGACTGCGAGACCGCCGATGACTGCACGAGTGATGCGGTCGCGGTCAGATAGCGGGGCGAACGATCGCGTCCCTGTGATGGCACCATACCCGAGTCGGAGGACAAGACCGGCCGCAACGCCGACGAGAATCCAGACCGGGAGGCGGATCCATCGCCTCGCGTGCACCAGTGACACGGCAGGGAGCCCGCTTCGATCCGTCCATGCCTCGACGATGTCTGCGATAAGCTGCACACTCCGTTCGCTGTTTGTGAGGATGACGATCCCATCGCCGGTTCCGGGGACGGCGTGAAACCAGTTCCACGAGACGGAGCCCTGTCCGCCGTTCATCACCGCTCGCTCTCCGTCGGAGAGCGTTTCGGCGAAGTGTCCGAGTCCCGCGCCGTCGGTAGCGAGGCCGTAGAATCCAAGCGTCTCGGCGGCCGAAGCGTACATCTCTGCGACGCTCTCCGGAGCGAGCACGCCCCGCCCCACCGGTTCCCCGCTCGTCTCCGTGCCAGCGGCGACGAAGCGGGCGATATCTTCGGCGGTCGCGTACAGTTCGCCGTGGGCGTTGGAAGGTCCGTGTGACGCAGCGACCGGCGTTCCGTCCACGAAGTGTTCGGTGGCCACCTCAGAACGGAGCCGTTCGGTCACGACGAAGGTGGCTCTGTTCATCCCGAGCGGATCGAGGATCGTTTCGTCCACGTACGCCACGAAGTCGCGGCCAGTGACGTCCTCGACGAGGAGTTCCAGTAGTGCGTAACCGGGATTCGAGTACCGGAACTCGCCCGGTTCGGTGGTCGGTCGAGCCACCGGTCCACCAGTATTTCCGGACAGGGCCTCGTGGAGCGGCGGCGGCTCTTCGTCCAGTGGGACTGTCTCGTACCCACCCGCTGGCATCCCGGCGCTGTGGTTCAACAATCGCCGTGGAGTCACTTCCTCCCACGAATACTCGGCATCTGGAAGCTCCCAACTCGTTAGGTGCTGACCAACTGGATCGTCGAGCCCGATCTCGTCCTGCTCGACGAGCTTCAGCACACCCCCCACGCAGTGATCGACTTCGTAATTGATTCCACTCGGAACGGGGTGCCCTCGGTCGCCGGGCGTGCTTCCGCAGGGTCAGCGCTGCCGTAGGCCCCGCTCCAGGTCACCTCGCCGTTCTCGATCAGGGCAATCGACGCTCCCGGGACGTCGTATCGATCGAGCAAGCCCGGAACGCGCTCGTCGAGGTGCGTCGAGAGCGATTCGTCGGATGATCCATCTCTTCTGGTGGAATCGAACTGCCCGGAGAGCCACCCGGATGTTCCAACGAGGGGAACGGAGAGCAACCGACGGCGAGTAGTACAGACGGTTTCCGACCGATCCGACGCCATACTACTACTTGTGCGGACCGATTGAAAAGTATCGCCGCTCTTCCTAACTCAAGAGAATCCGTGACCAGTGGCTAAATGACTGTATATGTGCGCGAGTAAGTAGAACCATGTATTGAGAAAACGAAATCGAAACTGACGAGTTGTCGGTGAGATCGACCTGCGGAATGCAGAGAACGAAGTCACCACCTGAATCGGCTGGGGGTGATACTCTACTAACGAGGGTGTATTCCTTCCCGAGCTACTGGAATCGACGATACATCTATGTGAATCTTCAGTAGAGTTCAACTATGAGTGGGTACCGGTCGCATCAGCCAGCGCAGCGTGCTGCCAGGCTTGTTCGTGCCACTGCGCCATGGGGATTCCCCCTCCTGTATCTGGGATGGGCATACCTGTTCTGGCTTCCCGTAGTCGCCTCCGAAGCGTCGGTCTGGACGTACCCGAACGTGGTTCTGTTGCTGGTCGGCGGCTCGAGTCCGTTCCTGGCCGGGCTCGTCCTATTGTGGATTAATCACGGGAGAGCTGGGTTCGCCGACCTCCGTCGGCGACTGCTGGAGCTCGGTCGGATCAGCGGACGGTGGTGGTTGATCATCGTACTGTTCTATCCGGTGTTCAACCTCGGTGTGGCAGGCGTCGCCCTCCTCACCGGGCTCACTGCCGAACCACTGGAGTTCATCGGCCCTGACAGGCTCTTCGATCCCGGAGCGCTATTCTTCTTGTTGGCGGTCGCGCTCCTGTTTCCGGCGGTCGAGGAGATCGGTCTTCGTGGCTACTGGTTCGATCGGCTCCAGGCACGCTGGAGCGCACTCGTGAGCAGCCTGATTTTGGGAACTGTATGGGCACTGTGGCACGTTCCACTCGTCTACATGTCCGGCTACTACGAGGGGACGACGTTCCAGCCCGAACTGTGGTGGTGGCTTCCGAGCATCGTTCTGACTGCAATTATCGGAACGTGGATCTACAACAATACTGCCCGGAGCGTTCTCGCGGTCATCGTTTTTCACTTCCTCGGGAATCTCACCGGCGAGACGATGGGATTTACTCCAGAACTATACCCGGTCGTCCACGTAGGAACTGCTATTGTCGCACTCGCGCTCGTGATATGGTTCGGCTCGGGGTCCCTGCGTAGTCGGGACGTGCCGCAGCCGTTACCAGATTGGGCAACCGTTCGATAAGCCCTGTGACCGATACGCGCTGTGAGTTCAGTACGGATTGCTCGAATTACTCGCCTTCTGCCAGGAGTGGCGCGACCGATGCAGAGGGTATAGTCAGCATGAGAGATCACATCGACACTCGATCTGCGGTTTTAAAGGCTGGATTGTGGGCGTTTGGATGAACTAAATGAGGCTGGACGGGTAAGCGAGCGGGGCGACTCCTCTACTCGCGCCAGCTCACCTGTTCTGGAGGTTCCCGTTTTTCGCCCATTGCCAGTCGGTCGGTCGGCCACACGGTCACTCCGAACATCGTGAGGTAGAAGAAGCCTACGGTGGCCACCACGAGCATCCCCGGCAGGGGGTCTATCGCCGCGGCTTCCCACACGCCAACGTCGTCGGGTGAAAAGAGGGCGATGCGGAATCCCCACGAGGCAACGATGATCGTCATTAGCGGGAAATACACGCGTCTGAGCCGTCGCGAGAGCGCTTCAAGGAACGGGACCTTGAGAGTCGGTCGTCGAAGGTCGTCGGCGAGGAGGTTACGCCACTGCTCGTGGACGACTCCCTCTGGATCGGCCGCGTTAGCGAATATGTTCTCTTCGACGAGCCGGACTCGGGAACGCCAGATATCGTAGATCCGGTACCGCCGCGTCTCGATATAGAGAAATATCGTTACGACGGCGAGACTTCCGAGAATGATGTAGTGAGGGCGGTCCACCGCCGAGAATGCCCACGTGATTAGCGTCGCCACGAGCCCGACCGCCCAGTTGGTCGTCCGATCTATCCGTGCCCGCCAGTCGGTCGTCCGTCCGAGTTCACCGCGGTAGAAGTGCTGCATGAGACCGACGAATTCGGCCCGTTGATCGGCCAGTTCGGCGGCCACTTCCCGCTCGTTTCGCCCCTCCGGCTCGAATTCGTCGTCCTTCCCGCGTGCCATACTATCACGTGGTCGACGGGAGCCAAAAGTGTCCGTGACGTCTCTTAGGAACGATTTCACCGAGTTCGTCGAATAACACTGTTTTGGCTCTGTTGAAATCCCCGGTGTATAAGTCACCCGACGGGAACAGTTTTCTGTCGATAGTATGATACTTCGATTCGAACCCGATCGAATCGCAGCGGCAGTCGATGGGTGAACCTCTTGTAACGATCGATCCGACTACTCCAGTCTGAATGCTGCTTCGTGCAACATACGCGCCCTGCATCTCGCACGCCGCTCAGAAAACCTATTGGAATTGGCAG
>SKXI01000223.1 GCA_007128515.1 Halococcaceae archaeon
GTCGAGGCGACCGACGCTTTCGGCAGCTACGACCTCTGTGCGGAGACCGACGAACACGGACGGGAGTGCATCGAGTTCGGGATCGGCGACGCGTATGGCGACGGAACCGTCACCGTCGACGGGGCGGAGGTGTTCGTCTCACAGGCAGTGGCCGAGACCGAGCCCTGCCCGTGGGATCGTCGCTGGGATTGATACTGTCGGCTGTAACCGTGTGAAGATTCTCGACACCACGGGTGGTCGATGATCTCCAACGACGTACAGCCGACAGTAAGAGCACCCGAAGCCGGCGAAACCGGCGGCGAAACGGCGTTCTTTAGCCGTCCGGCGTGAACCGGGGGTGGATGAAGAGCCGGACCCGCTGGACGCTCGCGATCCTCGTCTTCGTCGCCGTCGACGCGGTGAGCCTGCAGATCCGCGGCGCGTTGCTCCCGAGCATCGGCGAGGCGTTCGCCGTGAGCGAGGGCGCACTCGGCCTCGTCGCGCCCGCCGGAACCGTCGGCTTCCTGATCGCCGTGCTCGCCGTGGGGATGGTCGCCGGACGGGTTCCGATGCGCCCCGCGCTCGTCGGCGGCGTGGCCTGCGGCGCGCTGTTTCTGGGGGGGATGGCGATCGCCCCCTCCTACTGGCTCCTGCTCTCCTTGCTGTTCGTCCACGGCGCGGCCCTCGGCGTGTTTCGAGGGCTGGACCGGGTGCTCCTGAGCCACCTGTATCCCGATCGCAGGGGAAGCGCATTCAACCTCCACTCGCTCGCGTGGGCCGTCGGTGCGGTTTCGGGCCCCGCACTCGTCGCCCTGTTGCTCCCCCGTGTCGACTGGCAGGTCGTCTTCGCGCTCGTCGCACTCGGCTTCCTCCCGGTGCTCGTCCTCCTGCGCGGGCTCTCGGTCCCCGAGGGCGTTCGCAACGAACAGCCCCTCTCGCTCTCCTCGGTCCCGGACCTGCTCCGGAAGCGATCGATCTTCGGGATGAGCCTCGCCCTGCTCTTCGTCGGCGGGATCGAAGGGACGGTGTTCACCTGGCTGCCGTTCTACGCGAGCACCTCGCTCCCGCCCGCGACCGCCGCGCTCGCGCTCTCGGCGTACCTGCTCGCCTACATCCCGGGCCGGATCGCCTACACCACGCTCGCGGACCGGATCGCCTACCGCCCGCTCTTGCTGGTGATCTCGACCCTCGCCGTCCCCGCGAGCTACCTCGCGTTCGTCGTCGCCGAGGGTCCCTCCCTGCTCGTCTCGGTGTTCGTCCTCGGGCTGTTCGTCTCCGGGCTCTTCCCGACGCTCTCCGCGGTCGGTGTCGACGCAGTCCCCGAGTACAGCGGTCCCGCGAGCGCGATATCGACCGCCGCGACCTACATCGGCATCGCGGTCGTCCCCCCGATCGTCGGGCTGGTCGCCGAACGCGAATCGATCGCGGTCGCGATGGGGATTCCGGTGGCCCTGCTCGGGGCGGTCACGCTCGTCGTCGCCTGGCTCTGGCTCGTCGGCCCCGAGTAACGGGTTTAGGGGAGAGGGCCGTAGCGCGAACGATGTCCCACGCGGACGGCCTCTCGATCGAGTACGAGCGTCACCGTCGGGTTCGTGACCTGATAGCCGTCGTTCGGTACTGCCTGGAGGGGCTGAGCCTCGGCTTCGACGCCCACGACGATCCGCACGCGAAGGGGCCCGGCGCGTACCTCGCCGTCGTCGCGGGACTGGGTCTCGCCGACCACGCCGATCCGATGGGGAGCAACCGGTGGCCCGTCGAGGCGTGTGCGGAGCCACTGGTCGACCTCGACGCCTTCTCCGACACGCTCGCCGAGGTCGCGCTGACCCGTGACGGTGCGGTCGTACTGAGCGTCGACGGCGTGGTGCAGGAGCAGATGGTCCGCTTCCGGGACCTCCCGGACGGCCGCTCGGCGTACGCCGACTGGATGGGCTCTCGACACATGAGCGCGCTCGACACCTCCCGTCACGAGTCGGTCGTCGCGACGCTCACGCTCAGCCAGGAGTCCGGCCGTGTGACCGCCTTTCGCGACGGGGAGTACGAGGCCGTCGAACGGGAGGCGATCGCTGCACGCTGGCGTTCGGCGGACGATCAGCCGGTGTAGGTCACCAGGCCGTCGATCCCTCCGGACGCGACCGAGAAGACGTCGACGAACTCGAACAGCTCCTCTCCCTCGGAACCGAGCAGCCGCCCCCGGACCGCGATACCCGGCTCGCTCGTGTAGATAGCGAGGACCTCGTGGGTCGTATCGGTGAGCGGGCGCTCGTCTCGCATGAACCGGACGAACGCCTCGGGGCTCTCGAAGCGTCGGTCGGGGCGCTGCTGGGTGAACCCCGGCGTGAGGAGCGCTCGAAGCTCGTCGTAGCGGTGGTCGTCGAGCGCCCGGTAGTACGCCCGGACGAGGTCGTCCCGGTCGGTCATGGTCGGACGAGGGTGCGGGAGGGAAAGAGCGTGGCGCCGGGGCGCACCCCTTTTTTCCCCTCGTCGCCTCCCCCGACCGTGGAGGTACACGTCCGCTACGAGGGCGACGACGACCCGGAGAAGTGTACGGCCCGCAAACTCGCCCGGTTCGACCTCGCGGCGCTCCATCGCTCCGATCGGGCGACGCCGTACGGGATCGTGCTCAACCCCCACGCCGAGCGCGCCCTCTCGCCAGCGGACCGGGCGGAGAGCGACCGCCTCGTCGCGCTCGACTGCTCGTGGGAGTCGGCGGGCGAGGCGCTCTTCTCCCTGTCTGGCACCCACCGCGCGCTCCCGTTCCTCGTCGCCGCCAACCCGGTGAACTACGGCCGACCGTTCGAACTCACGACGGTCGAGGCGCTCGCCGCAGGTCTCACGATCCTCGGCGAGCGAGAACGGGGCGAGGAACTGCTCTCGAAGTTCCGGTGGGGCCACACATTCCTCGAACTGAACGACGAGCCGCTCCGTCGCTACGCCGAGTGTGCGGACTCGACCGAGGTCGTCGCGGTCCAGGGCGAGTACCTGGATCGGTGACCGGTCGGTCGTGGCCCGGTCGTACCCTCTCATTGAAAGGGCTCGGTCGGATACGTGACCCGTGGACGAACACACGCCTCCGGGGGAGATCGAGGACGTTCCGACGGCTCGCTGTTCGCGCTGCGACCGGGAGTGGGACCTGGAGTACGAACTGGGGGAGCTCTGTGCCGGGAACGCGGCGCTCGAACAGTTCGCCCTCGACCACCAGCGACACACCGGTCACTTCCCGGACGACGTGACGCCGTGGCAGGCGACCTGCAGACAGTGTCCCGACCGAGAGGCGTTCCTGCGCGAGCGGCCGGCGCGCCGCTGGGCCGAGACACACGCCAGACACACCACGCACGGGGTGACGCTCCGTGATCCCGACGGCGGGGAGAGCGTCGTCGAACCGGGCGGGACGTAGCCCTTCTCAGGGGCGAACCGTCGCCCAGACCGCGACGATCCCCAGTAGCACCGCCGGGAGCAGCGGGAAGACGATCAGCGCGACGAGATACGAGAGGTTCTCCGCGACGAGGTGCGGCAGGAGGTAGATCGCGACCGGCGCGACGACGAACGCCAGCAGGACCGTCGCGACGAGCACCCACCCCCGGGTGTCGAACTCGCGCTCGCCGGGGTCGACCTGCTGTTCGCGGATGTACGGGTCGTCGACCCCCGGACGGTAGGTTCGGCCCCCGTCCGTCCGCTCTCCCTCCTCGTCGCTCATCGGGCGTGACTCGGGCCTCCGGCGGTAACTAGCTTTCTCTCTCGCTCTCGACCGGCGAGCCCGTACCGTGGGCGGATATCAACGTTTAGGATGCCTCGTCACCGCCTTCGAGCGTATGCGACGAGAGGGTGGCGAGGTGACGGGGAGGCTCGGACTGATCGCCGGGGCGGCGTGGGTACTGCTCGGTCTGGTCTGGTTCGCGGGCGCGCCGATCTCGGACGCGATCGGCTGGCGAGCGATCGACGTGCTCTGGACGCTCTGCGGGATCGCGGGGCTGGCCGCGCTCGTCTCGCTGCACCGGCCCTACCGACACGAGTACGGCCTTCGGGGGCGAGTCGGCCTCTGGATCGCGATCGTCGGGACCGCGATTTTCGTCCTCGGGACCGTCGCCAGCGCCCTCACCGGGGGCGAGAGCGACCTCGTCTTCGTCGCGGTCACGCTCGGCTACCTGCTGGTGTTCGTCGGATCGGCCGTCGTGGGCGTCTCCTTCCTCCGTGTGGGCGTCGCCTCCCGTCCCGGCTCGATCCTCTTCGTCCTCGCGCTCCCGCTCGGACTGCTCCTCGCCGGCCTCGTCGGGGTCGCGCTCGCCCCTACCGTCTCTGGATTCGACGTCGAGGGCGCGGTCGCGGCCGGCCCCCCGGTCCTCTACGGACTCGGCTGGCTCGCGATCGGCGCCCGGGTCCGGACCGAACCGGATCGTCAGGGTGGGCTTTAGGGGCTCGACGATCGAATCCGGAGTATGGCGAACGACCACGACCACGGAGCGCACGAACACCACCACGATCACGACCATCACGACCACGACCTCGACAGCGTCTCGGTCGCGATCTACACGATCTCGTCGACGCGCACGCTGGAGGACGACCCCGCGGGGGACGCCATCGAGTCGATCCTGGACGAGTCGGGGATCGAGACGGCCGAGCGGGCGGTCGTTCCGGACGACGGGGCCGCGATCACGGAGTCCGTCGAGGCCGCGGCGAGCGGTCCGGAAACCGACGCGGTCGTCACGACGGGCGGGACGGGCGTCACCCCGGACGACGTGACGATCGAGGCGATCGAGGCGCTCTTCGAGAAGGGGTTGCCCGGGTTCGGGGAGCTGTTCCGGACGCTCTCGTACGAGGAGGTCGGCACGCGCGTCGTCGCGACACGGGCGACGGCGGGGATCGTCGACTCCACGCCGGTGTTCTGCCTGCCGGGGAGCGAGAACGCCGCACGACTCGGTGCGGCGGAGCTGATCGCCCCGGAGGTCGCCCACCTCGCGGGGCTCGCGGGTCGCGAGTAGACCCCTACAGCCGCTCGTCCTCCGCGACCGCGCGGTAGACCCGGTGAGGGACCAGCACGCCCGCGCGCTCTCCGCCGGCTTCGCCGTCCAACCGCGCCCGGAGGTAGACGGCAGGTCCGAGCCGAACGGTGCTGAGACGGCGCACCCGATCGAGGTCGATTCGGCCGCCGTTGTACGTCACGAGCCCGGTTGCCGGATCGTAGCGGCCGTCACCGGCGAAGACGGCGACGACCGGGATCGATGCGACCAGTGCCGCCGTGTACGCCCCGCCGAACAGCAGGTTCCAGAGCAGGAGTTCGGGTCCGACCAGTTCGTAGAGCGCGAGCTGTGTCGGCGCGACCGCGAGCGCGCCCACGACGACGTACTGCCAGCCCTCGCCGCGCTCGGGCGTCAGGAGCGAGTTCATTGGGTCGTCGAGCGCCTCGGGCGTCTCGCCGACGACCAGTACGCTCGCCACGAGCGCCGTCACCGCGAACGCCCCGACAACGATCGGGAGCCACCCGAGCGCGTCGAGTGACCCGAGTCCGGAGCGAGTCAGGTAGGCCAGCGCGCTGCCGAACGCCCAGACGAAGAAGAGACCGAGGAAGCTGCGAAGGGCGAGGGAGTCGGGACCGAAGACGTGCCACTCGATCGGCTCGTGTCGCATGAACGGAAGACAGGACCGAGCCGGAATAGCTCGCTCGGTCCGCTCAGCTCGGCAGCGGGCAGAGGCTCGCGGTGAAGACGACGACCTCGTCGGTGTCGTTGCGCGCGCCGTGGGGGACGCCCGGCTCGTGGAGCACGACGCCCGGCGCCGTGATCTCCTCTTCCTCGTCGTCCTGGAGGACGGTCACGGTCCCCGAGAGCACGTGAAAGACGTTCGTTTCCTCGTCGTGGACGTGCGTCGAGAGTTCGCCGCCGGGACCGACCGCGAACGCCTTCACGAGCACGTCCTCGGAGACGACCAGTTCCTCCGAGACCACGTCGCCGTCGTCGGGCTCG
Organism: Halococcaceae archaeon; assembly: GCA_007128515.1. Classification (GTDB taxonomy): domain Archaea; phylum Halobacteriota; class Halobacteria; order Halobacteriales; family Halalkalicoccaceae; genus Natronorarus. The sequence continues at coordinate 5,937 of SKXI01000223.1, forward strand.
AGGGTCGGATACCTGTCGAGGGCCATACCCGACCTCCTCCCCGGACCCACAAAAGCCTGCGCCCCGATCCGTTCCGAGTCGTTCATCCCGGACGACGGTGTAGACGGGGCGATGCTCGCTCCGGGCCGAACGGCTCCTCTCGCGCTCTGGGCCCTCCCGTCGCTCGCGCTCGTCTCGCTTCCCTCCGCCGGGTCCGAGACGTTCGCAGGCGGTGGCCTCCTCGCGTACCTGCTGGTCTTCCTCGCGGCGGCGACGCCCTGGCTCGAGATCCTGCTCGTGATCCCGCCGGCGGTCGCAGCGGGCCTCGACCCGCTCCTCGTCGCCGTCGTCGCGCTCGTCGGGAACCTCCTTCCCGTCTGGGGGATAATCCTCGGGTACGACGGTCTGAGAGGCCGGTGGCGCGCCTGGCGCGGTTCGGACGACAAGGGGAACGCAAGGGACGAGGAGCCGTCTAAACGACGGCAGCGCGCGGAGGGCCTCTTCCGCTCGTACGGTTTGCCGGGGCTCGCGCTCGCCGGCCCGATCCTCACTGGTGTCCACCTCGCGACGGTGGTCGCGCTGGCGCTCGGCGGACGGACCCGTCGGGTCGCGATCTGGATGGCGGCGAGCCTCGTGCTCTGGACCGCGATCATCACGCTCGTGACGGTCTCCGGGCTCTCGCTCGCCGGATTGTCGCCCTGATTCGCTCTCGGAAACGTTATACGTACGGACCTCGATAGTGAGGTCGTAATGGCGAAAGGTACGGTCGATTTCTTCAACGACACCGGCGGCTACGGCTTCATCGAGACTGAGGACGCGGACGAGGACGTCTTCTTCCACATGGAAGACGTGGGCGGCCCGGACTTA
>SKXI01000132.1 GCA_007128515.1 Halococcaceae archaeon
GACGCCGACGGTGTCGGCTATCTCCTGGGCGGTCGTCTCCCTCGCTTCGAGCTGGAGCATGTGCAGAATACCCCGGTCGACCTCGTCGAGATCCCGTGCCATACCCTCGAGAGGGGCTCGGAACGTATGTCGTTAACCCAAATAATCACAGTAAAGATATACGCGAGGACCCCGAAGCGGCAGGTGGCACGGGGCGGACCGGGTCCCAACCATCCGTTTCCCCGTGTCACTCGATCGATCGGACGTCCCCCGTGGTGATCTCCGGGTGGTTCGGCGTTCCGGAGAGCGTGGTGTGAGCGTCCGGGTTATAAGTAGAGCTGTTGAACAATGCGAAGTGGTAGCAACCACTCACCCCCGAGAACGCACGTCGGGGACGTGATCTCGATGGATGTGGGTGAGTGCCGAGGGCCTCGGACATCACTCCGGATGGACGTGCCTCTCCATCCGGTCGGGTCCGTTCCTTCGAAGGGGTAGGATCGATCCCCGTCGTGGCGCACGGCTCGGCCGTGCTCCGAACGGAGCTCCACGACGGGGAGCCGAATCGAGGTCCGTGAGCCGGTCGTCCACCCTACCGAACGATCCGGTGGGTGACCAACCGGGGGTCGGGCGACCACGCGGCGACACCCGTTTCGGGGCGTTACCGGTCGAACGTCAGGGCCTCCGGTTCGGACGAACAGCAGGAACAGCCCCCCTCGAATGTCCCCTCATGGATCTCGTCGACGCGGACGGGCGTCTCGGCCAGCGCCGAGAGTTCGGCCGCGAGGTCCTCGATCGACTCGACCGGCGCGCCGAACTGGTGGTGCTCGACCAGTATCAGGTCGCGTGCGACTCGCGTCCCGTCGTACTCGACCGTCCCCTCGGTGTAGAACCACCGGGTGCCGGGGCCGCCCTCGGGACAGCCCTCGGCGTAGCCCTCGGTCAACGACGTCGCACTGTCGGCGTACTCGTCGAAGGAGGTGGCGTGACCGATGCGCTCGCGCGTGCTGAGCGTGATCGCGGTGTGCGAGAGCGACCGGACCCGGTCGACGAACAGCCCGCAGTGGAGCCTGATCGGGAGCGGGACCGGCTCCATCAGGTGGTCGTCGGGGTGACGGAGACAGCGCTGGAGGGAGACCATACCTCGGAGCACGTCGAGACGGCCTTAACGGCTCGCGGAGCGCGGGGTAACTCCCGGGGTTACCGGACGTGCGTCACCGCGATTCCTTCCCCGATCGGCAGCACGCTCGTCTCGCAGTCCGGGTCCGATAGAACCCGTTCGAGATACGCCGCGATCCCACGTGCGGACTCCGTCGCCGCCGCCTCCTCGCCGCGGAGCAGGCGGTCGACGTCCCGGTAGTAGACGCTGTTCGCGACGAGCATGTTGTCCGCGATCACGACCGCCCCCGGTGCGAGCTTCTCCCGAACCGCGTCGAACGCCTCTCGGTACCGGTGTTTCTCGTTGTCGATCAGGACGGCGTCGAACGCCCCCTCGTACCGCTCGATCGTCTCGATCGCGTCCCCCAGTTCGTACCGGACCTCCGCGTCGAACCCGCCGCGATCCATGTACTCCCGTGCCATCGCCAGTTCGTCGGCGTCGACCTCCGTGAGGACGATCTCGTCCCCCTCCGAGAGCGCCCCCGCGAACCAGTACGCCGAGTAGCCGTAGCCCGAGCCGAACTCGAAGACTCGTTCCGCGCCGGTCAACCGGACGAGCAACCGGAGGAACCCGCCGACCTCGGGGCCGACGTGCGGGAAGCCCTCCCGCTCGGCGTAGTCGTCCATCTCGCTCAGCACCGCGTCTCCCTCCGGGCCGGCGGTTCTGAGGAAGCGCACCACGTCGTCCGCGAGCACGTCTGACATACCGGGCGCACTCGCTCGATCGAGAAAACCCTACGGGGTCCCACCGGCCAGGCGGGCGAGCGTCCCGGCCAGGACGCGCGTCGCCCGCGCACAGTCCTCCCAGTCCGTCCACTCACGCGGGCTGTGCGAAACGCCGTCCCGAGAGGGCGCGAAGAGCATTCCCGTCTCGGTGACGCGGGCGACGTGCATCGCGTCGTGGGCCGCCCCCGAGTGCAGCTCCATGGTCGTGATCCCCGCTTCCTCGCCCGCCGCGCGCGCGGCGTCCCTGATCCGCGGCGACATCGGCGTCGGCTCCAGGTCGAACCCCCGATCGAGCGTCGTCTCGACGCCGCGTTCCCGTTCGATCCGGGCGAGGCTCCGTTCCGCACGCCCGACGATCGCGTCCATCGCGGCGGTCTCCACGTCCCGGACGTCGATGCTCAGCGCTACGGAACCCGGAACGACGTTCGTCGCGTTCGGGCTGACCTCGAGCGAGCCGACGGTGCCCACGGCGCTCTCGCTGTCGGCGGCGACCGTCTCGTTCGCCGCTCGCTCGACGTCGAGGACGAACTCGCTCGCGGCACACAGCGCGTCGGTTCGATCGCCCATCGGCGTCGCCCCCGCGTGGTTCGCCTCGCCCTCGATCGAGACCGCACAGTGGGTGATCCCCGTGATGGCCGTCACGACGCCGACCGGGATCCCCATCGTCTCCAGCCGGTCGTGCTGTTCGACGTGGAGTTCGACGAACGCCTCCCAGCCCGCCGCGTCGAGTCTGCCCTCGCCGCGGAAGCCGATCCCCTCGAGGGCGTCGACGAGACTGCGTCCGTCGCCGTCGGTGAGCGCGAGTGCCTCCTCCACGCTCCGTTCGCCGACCGCGACGGAGGAGCCGAGCAGCCCCGGCGCGAACAGCTGTCCCTCCTCCTCGGTGAAGCTCACGACCGCGATCGGTCGGTCGGGCGAGAGCCCCGCCTCCTGCATCGCCCGCACCGACTCCAGCGCCGCGTAGACGCCGAGCGGTCCGTCGAAGATCCCCCCTTCGGGGACGGAATCGAGGTGGCTGCCGGAGGCCACCGGTCTCTCGGTGTCGGAGACGCTCTCGGGCGTCCAGTGGCCGACGACGTTTCCGACCGCGTCGACTCTCACCTCCAGTCCCGCCTCCTCCATCCGGGAGACGAGCCGTTCTCGCGCCTGTCGGTTCGCCTCGCTTCCGGTGAGGTTCGTCCGGCCACGGCCCTCGACGTCCACCTCGCCGAACGCCGCGTTCGCCTCGATATCCCCACGCAACCGTTCCTCGTCGATCTGAAGTCGCATATCCGCTCTCCGAAGCCCCGGGGTAAGGTCGTTGCGACACGGGCACAACGGGCAAGTCCTCTGACTGCCAACGGAGGGTATGCGAATCGGATTCGTCGTCTTCGAGGGGATGACCGCACTGGACTTCGTCGGCGCCTACGATCCGCTGACGAGACTCGGGACGATGGGGTTCCGGGAGGACGTCTCCTGGGAGATCTGCGGTCGGCGCGAGCGGGTGCGCGCGGGTGCCGGGGTCGAGATCGGTGTCGACGTCGTCTCCCGGCCGCTCGACCGGTACGACCTGCTCGTCGTCCCCGGTGGGTTCGCCACCCGCGACCTGGTCGAGGACGAGGGCTTCCTCGGGTGGCTCGAGACCGCCGACGTCGACCTGCTCTCGTCCGTCTGCACCGGATCGCTCCTTCTCGGGGCGGCGGGCTTCCTGGCGGGACGACGGGCGACGACCCATCCGTCGGCCTACGACGACCTCGCGGAGTACTGCACCGTGGTGCGCGAGCGCGTCGTCGACGAGGGCGACCTGATCACCGCCGGCGGGGTGACCTCCGGACTCGACCTCGGCCTCGCGCTCGTCGAACGGATCGACGGCGCGGAAACGAGGGAGACGGTCGCCGCGCAGATGGACTACCCGTACTGATACCGTCCTCCTGGACCGGATTTATGTAGACGGCCCGCGTCAGTGGCGAGCGATGCACACGGGAGTCGATCGGTCGTGAGCGAGCAGGGACGGATCGAACGGGCGACGAGCGAACGGGTGGTCGAGCGCGCGCGAAACGTGATCCCGGGCGGGGCACAGACCGGGCTCAGGGCGCAGGCGCACGAGCCATCGCCGGTCGCCTTCGAGCGCGCCGGCGGGACGACCCTCGAGACCGTCGAGGGCACCCAGTTTACGGACTACCACCTCGCGTTCGGGCCGATCGTCCTCGGCCACGGTCACGAGGCGGTCGACACCGCGGCTCACGACGCGATCGACCGGGGCGTGCTCTTCGGCGCGGGGACCACCGAACTCGAGGTCGAGGTCGCGGAGCGACTCGCCGATCTGTTTCCCGGGATCGAGGCGTGCAAGTTCTGTAACAGTGGTACCGAAGCGACCTACCACGCGATCCGCCTCGCACGGGCACACACGGGGAGGGAGACGGTGATCAAGTTCGAGGGTTGTTACCACGGCTGGCACGACTACGTCGACCAGAACGTCTACCCGCCAGCAGAGCACGCAGGGGAGCCCTACCCCGAGTCCGAGGGGATGCTCGGGGCGGCGCTCGACAGCACGCTCGTGCTCCCGTTCAACGACCCGGAGCGGCTGGCGGAAACCCTCGAAGCGCGCGACGACGTCGCTTGCGTGATCCTCGAACCGATCCCGCACTCGGTGGGCTGTCTCCTGCCCACCGAGGAGTTCCTCACGACGTTGCGTGAGGTCACGGCGGAGCAGGGTGTCCCCCTGATCTTCGACGAGGTGATCTCGGGAGTACGGCACTCGATCCACGGCGCACAGGGGATCTTCGACGTGACGCCCGACCTCACCTGCCTCGCGAAGGCGATGGGCAACGGCTATCCGGTCGCAGCGGTCGGAGGTAGGGAGGAGATACTCGCGCAGGCCGGCGGCGACAACACCTCCGGAGTGGTGATCAGTGGCACCTACTCGGGCCACCCGATCGGGCTGGCGGCCACGCGAGAGACGCTCCGGGTCGTCGAGGAGGAGGGCGTCACCGACCACCTCGTGGACCTGGGTGAGCGCTATCGTGACGGACTGCGCGACCTGCTCGCCGATCACCGGATCGAGGGCCGTGTCGTCGGCTACCGGTCGATCTTCGGCCCGCAGTTCGGCGTGACGGGCGAGCCGAGGAGCTACGACGACGTGCTCGGCCTCGACGAGGAGCGGTTCAAGCGGTACGCGGCGGGGATGCGCGAGCGCGGACAGTTCTTCACGCCGAACCCGTACAAGCGTCACCACCTCTCGGCGGCCCACGGCGACGACCAGCTGACCGAGTACCTCGACGCCGCGGACGAGGTGCTCGCGGGGCTCTGAGGGGGTCCGCACTACGGAGACGGCTCGAGCCGGTTCGTCGCGAAACCGTTCGATCGGAACCGCGAAACCCTTGAGGTCGTCGTCCCCTCCGACGAGAAGCGTCCCGTCGACGGTGTCGGCCGTCGCGAGCGCGTAGGCGTCGCCGAGCGGAAGGTCGAAACGCGTTCCGAACGCCGCAGCCGTTTCCCAGCAGGCCTCCTTGCTATAGACCAAACCCCCAGTTCCTCCAGACGAGCGAGCGCCGCTCGGGCTTATGTGACCGACCACCTCGGAGGACGCGATCCGGTCGATCCACCCCTCGACGACGCCGCTGCCCGATTCGTCCTCCAGATACGCGACGATCGGTTCCGCGTCGAAGACCACCGCCTCACCCATCCCCCGATCCGTCTCCGGCGAACCGCTCGATCGACCCCTCGTCCCGCCGTCGGTCCCGCTCTCGTGACTCCCGGAGGACCTCGGTGCCGGGACGGTCCTCGTCGCCGCCTGGCTCTATTCCTGAACTCGCGCATCGACCGACGGGACGGACGGCCAGCTCATCGTCTGTCTCGACGGACCGGACCCGCCCGGGGGCTGAGATCGTGTCGCTCGCGGATACGATTCGGGATCGTCGCCTCTCCCTTTCCGGTCACGCCGGAACCAGCCGGACGATCGGCGCGTCGCCGTCGTCCACGACGACGTAGAGATAGCCAGTCCCTGGCTCGACCGCGACGTCCCGGACCCGCCAGCCCTCGTCCCCGAGCAGCGGATCGACCTCCTCGACCTCGATCTCCTCTCGTTGCTCGCCGTCGACGGTGAAGTGGCCGAGGTACTGGCCCGCGAGGTTCCCGACGAACAGGTCGCCCTCCCACCCAGGGAACGCCTCGCCGTCGTAGAACGTCATTCCCGCGGGCGGGAAGCCACCGGAGCCACACTCCCAGTAGTAGACCGGATCCACCGTGTCCTCCCGATCGGGGGGTTCCTCACCCACCGGCTCGTCGGTGCCGTACTCGCAGCCGTAGGTGGCGACCGGCCAGCCGTAGTTCCCCCCACCGTCGATCACGTTGATCTCGTCGCCGTCCTCCTCGCCGTGCTCGGACTGCCAGAGCGTTCCCGTACCTGGGTGGACGGTCATCCCCTGGGCGTTCCGATGGCCGTAGGAGTAGATCGTATCGAGTACCTCGTCGTCGTCGACGAACGGGTTGTCCTCGGGGACCGATCCATCGAGTGCGAGTCTGAGCGTCGTCCCGAGTTCGTTCGTCGTGTCCTGTGAGACGTGGTCGTCGAACGCCTTGTCCTGGCGGTCGCCGACGGTCACGTAGAGGTGGTCGTCCTCGCCGACGACGACCCGCGAGCCGTAGTGGCCGTTCGAGTCGACGAACGGCTCGGCGGCGTGCAGCCGCTCGAACCCATCGAGTGTTGCTCCGTCACTGTCGAGTTCCCCGCGACCGAGGGCCGTGGTCGACTCGCCCTCGTCGTTCTCGATCGAGTAGGTGAGATAGATCCGAGGGTCGTCGGGGAACTCGGGGTGGAACGCCACGTCGAGCAGTCCGCCCTGCCCCTCGGCGTGAACGTCGGGAACCCCCTCGACCGCCTCGACGGTTCCCTCCGTGGGATCGAC
>SKXI01000283.1 GCA_007128515.1 Halococcaceae archaeon
ACATCGCCTCGCTCGCGAGTTCGGAGAGCGACTCCTCGTTCCGTCGATCGGCCGCGATCAGGTCGGGGAGCTCGACGATCCCCTCGATCTCGTCGAGGCGCTCTTTGTACACCGGAATCCGGTCTCTGCCCTCCTCGACACAGCGGTCGATCGCCTCGCTCACGCTCGCCTCGGTAGGAATCGCGACGATCTCGAGTCGCGGCACCATGATCTCCTTCGCGATCCGGTTCCGGAACTGGAAGACCCCCCGGAGCATCTCGCGTTCGTCCTCCTCGATGATCCCCTCGCGCTCGCCCGTGTCGATCATCTGCTGGATCTCGTCGCGGGTGACGTAGGGGCTCTCGAGTTCACCGGTGCTCCCGGTGAGGCGGTTGACCAGACGGGTGAGCCGGTCGAAGACGACGACCAGCGGGTACATCACGTACTCCGAGAGCTTGAGCGGGCGGGCGATCCGCCGCGCCCACGACTCGGTGTGCTCGACGGCGTAGGACTTCGGCGCGCTCTCGCCGAACAGCAGGACGAGCGCGGTGATACCGAACGTCGCGACGAGCACCGACTGCGCCGGCGGGAGGTGGATCGCGAGCACGGTCGTCGCGATCGAGGACATCGCGATGTTGACGACGTTGTTGCCGACGAGGATGGTGACGAGCAGGCGGTGCGGGTCGGACTTCAGCGCCTGGACGAGCTCCGCGCCCGGAAGCCCCTCCGCGACCATCGCGTCGACCTTGTGGTCGCCGAGCGAGAACATCGCGATCTCCGAGGAGGAGAAAAAGCCCGACAGCGCGATCAGCACCACCACCGCGACCGAGCCGGCGATCGTGATCGTCTCTTCGGTGATCTCGAAGCCGAAGACGGCCGTGGCTGCTATCCCGAGCGCGAGATCCGACGTGAGCGTCATTCTCGAACGGTACTCGGCCCCGGGACTAACCCTTTCCGTGATCGATGGCTTCTTGCCCGGCTTCGACGCACCATCCGGCGTGGCAGTCACGTTCGACCTCTTCGGCACGCTCGTCTCCGTCGATCGCACGACGGATCCGACGCGGGCGATCGCGTCGGAACTCCGTGCGCGCGACGTTTCGGTCCCGGACGACTGGGAACGAGCCTTCGGCGAAGCCCACGTCGACGCGCCCGAGGGTGCGGAGGTCCCGTTGCCGGCGCACGTCGCTGCGGCGCTCCGCTCTCGCGGCGTCGACGTCCGGGAAAACGCCGCGCGACGGGCGGTCGTCGCCGCGTTCGATCCGGACGTAGGGACGCGAGACGGCGCGCAGGCGGCGGTCGGGGCCGCCGCCGAGATCGGACCCGTCGGGCTGCTCTCGGACTGTTCGGTTCCGGAGCTCGTCGCCCGGACCCTGGTCCGATCGGAGCTCGACCGCGACGCGTTCGACGCCGTCGTCACGAGCGTCGGCTGCGGGTGGCGAAAACCCCACCCCGAGGCGTTCAGCTCCGTCGCGGAGGCGCTCGGCTGTGAGGTGGCCGACCTGGTTCACGTCGGCGACTCCGAACGCGCCGACGGCGGGATCGAGGCCTGTGGCGGTCGGTTCCTCTCCATCGAGGACCACCCCCTTCCCGAGCTCCCCGACCTGCTCGTCCGGGAGGTCCCGTAGTGCCGGCGTGGGCGAGTCTCGCCGTCCTCCTCGCCCTCGTCCTGGAGTGGACGCTCCGCGAGCCCCCCGAACGACTCCATCCCGTCTCCCTGTTCGGTCGACTCGTGACTCCCTTCGACCGGGAGTGGCGGTACGAGAGCGCGAGCGGACTGCTCGTCGCGCTCTCGCTCCCGGCTCTCGCCGGCGGCGTCGCGTACATCTCCGTCGCGCTCGGGGCCACCCTCCACGCCGCTTTCGGGACGCTCGTCGCGGGCCTGGTCCTGTTCTCCGCGAGCAGCCTTCGGATGCTCACCGATGCGGCGAGCACCGTGATAGAGGAGAGTGCGAGCGAGCCGGAGACCGCCCGCGAAGCGCTGGTCGCGCTGGTCGGGCGGGACAGGCGAGAGCTCTCGCCCGGGGAGATGCGGAGCGCCGCGGTCGAGAGTAGCGCCGAGAACCTCGCGGACGGACTGGTCGCACCCCTGCTCGCGTTCGGGCTGGCCGCGAACGTCTCGCTCCCGTTCGCGGCGGCCGCCGCCACGTGGGTGAAGGCGGTGAACACGCTCGACTCGATGCTTGGCTACCCCGAGAAGTCCCACGGAACGGCGAGCGCACGGCTCGACGACCTCGTCATGTTCGTCCCCGCACGGCTCGCGGCGGCGCTCATAGCCGTCACTGCTCGTTCGCCCGATCCGCTACTGACCGCCCGCCGGTGGGCCGACGAACCGGCCTCGCCGAACTCCGGCTGGCCGATGGGGACGCTCGCCGGCGCGCTCACCGTCAGACTGGAGAAGCCGGGCGCCTACACGCTCAACCCGGTCGCTGACCTTCCGAGCGTGGAGGACGCACGGGGAGGGGTACGACTCGTCACGGTCGCCGGTCTGCTGACCTACTTGCTCGCGGGGGTGCTCGCGTGGGGCTAAGTGAGGGCGTGAATGCGCTCCGGGGGGCACTCGGCTTCCTCACCAGGGTATCGGTGGGCCACGACGACGCCGACTGGGAGGCGTTCCGGGAGACGCCCGCGGCGTTCGTTGCCGTGGGCTACCTCGTCGGCGCGCTGCTCTCGCTCTCGCTGTTCGTTCCCGGACGGGAAGCGACCGCGGTCGCCCTTGTCCTCTCCATTCCCCTCGTCTGCGGTATCAACCACGTCGACGGCCTCGCGGACTGGGCGGACGCCGCCGTCGTCCACGGTGATCGGGAGCGCCGGCGCGAGGTGCTGACGGACACGACGACGGGTGTCGGCGCGCTGGTCGCCGTCTCGCTCGTCGTCTCCGGTCTCGCGCTCGCGGGGCTCGCACTCGCCACCCTCCCGCTCGTCGTCGCCATCGGCATCGTGATCGCAGCGGAGGTCGGTGCGAAACTCGCGATGGCGCTCGTCGTCTGTCTCGGGGACGCCGCCCACGAGGGGTTCGGCTCGTCGTTCACCGAGCGGAGCGAACGGGGGGACGCGCTCGCTCCGCTCGCCACCTCCCTGCCGGTGCTCGCCCTCGCGCCGGTCGCGGGGGTCGCCGCCCTCCTCGCCGCCGGTGGCCTCGCGTTCGCCGCGCTCTCGTGGTCCGATCGTCACCTGGGTGGCGTCTCCGGCGACGTGATCGGCGCGACGAACGAACTCGCACGGCTGGTCGCCCTTCACGCGGGGGTGATCGCGTGGACGCTCTGGTGATCTGTGGGGGAGAGGGCACACGCCTCGGCGGCGAGGTGGAGAAGCCGCTCGTCGAGGTCGACGGCCGGGCGATGGTCGATCGAGTGCTCGACGCGCTCGCAGCGAGTTCGGTCGGTCGCGTTCACGCGGTCGTCTCGCCGAACGCGCCGGCGACGCACGAACACGTCAGGGATCGAGTTCGGACGATCGAGACGCCCGGCGCGGGCTACGTCGCGGACCTCGGCGTCGCGCTGGATCGGGTCCCGACCCCCGTCCTCACCGTCGCGGCCGACCTCCCGTTGCTCGATCCCGACGCGATCGAACGCGTCCTCGGCGAACACGGGACGGGATCGCTGGCGGTCTACGTTCCCGTCGAGAGAAAGCGCGCGCTCGGGGTGAGCGTCGATTCGATCCAGGGGATCGACGGGCGGGACGTCGCTCCGACGGGGGTGAACGTCGTGAGCACCGGCGAGGAGCGCTCGACGGTCGTCGACGACGCGCGGCTGGCGGTGAACGTGAACCGCCCGGGCGACCTGGCCGTCGCGGAACGGCTCTCGTCGGGTGGGTACCGGGGGAACGGTTCTTACCCTGGAGTGTGATACCCCGCCATGGATCGCGACGCGGCGCGGCGCGTCGAGCGAGTCCCGCACGGGGGTGGGGTGGACTCGGAGCTGGTCGACTTCAGCGCGAGCGTCAACCCCGAGACGCCGCCGGGCGTCACCGCCGTCTACGACGGGGCGCTCGCCGTCTCGAGACGGTATCACGCCGACGACTACACCGAGTTCCGGATCGCCGCGGGCGAGTACGTCGGCTGCGAACCGGCCTCGGTGATCCCCACTGCTGGCGGCCTCGAGGGCATCCGGCTCGCGCTCTCGATCCACGTCGATCGGGGCGATCGGGTGCTCGTCCCCTTCCCGAGCTTCGGGGAGTACGCCCGCGAGGTCAGGTTACAGGGAGCGGAGCCCGAGTTCGTCCCGGTCGAGGAGCTCCTCGACACCGATCCCGGAGGGTACGCAATGGCGATCGTCTGCAACCCGAACAACCCCACGGGACTCGCGTTCGACGCGGACGACCTCACCTGGTTCCTCGATCGCTGCCGGGCGGCCGGGACCGTCCTCCTCGCCGACGAAGCCTTCCTCGGGTTCACCGACCGACCCTCGATGGCCGGCCTGGACGGGGTCGTCGTGATCCGTTCGCTCACGAAGCTGTTCGGGCTGCCGGGACTCAGAGCGGGCTTCGCCGTCGCGACCGGCGGTCTCTACGAGCCGATGGAGCGTGGCCGCCTGGCATGGAACCTCTCGACGCCCGCCGAGGCGGTCGGGACGCACTGTCTCGACGCCCGAGGGTTCGTCGAGGAGACCAGAGAGCGGGTCGCGAGCGAACGAGCGCGGATGGCGGGGGCGCTCTCCGGGCGCTACGAGGTTCACCCGTCCGACGCGCCGTTCCTCCTGCTCGACGTCGGTGACCGCCCGGTCGACGGGGTGGTCGAGACCGCCCGCGACGGCGGGATCGCGATCCGCGACGCGCGGAGTTTCAGGGGCCTCGACTCGCACGTCCGAATCGCGGTCCGGACGCCCGCACAGAACGACCGGCTGCTCGAGGTGCTCTCGCTTGTTTGAGGTCGAGACGCGCAGCGGGGTGACGCGGCTCCAGAGGGGGCAGACCCGCTGGCTCTCGACCGGCTGGAACGGTGGGGAGTCGGTGGGCGAGCGCGCCTACAACGTCACCGTCCCCGAGGGATGGCCCACGGTCGAGATCGACGCGTACCTCGCCGACCGCCTCTCCGAGGCCGGGTTCGAGGGCGACGGGCCGGCGCTCCTCACGGGCGTCGACCAGCGACACGCACGGCTCGCCCGGCTCGGTCCGGTCACCGCCCTCGCCACCGCCGGGCTCTCGAACCCGGCAACGGTACCGCTCGACCCGAAACCGGCCCGTTCGGACGTGGGGGCCCCCGAGGACGGCGACCGACCGCCCGGGACGGTGAACCTCTTCGTCGGGACGGCTCACGCCTGCGTGGGGGGATCGCTGCCCGGATTGGTCGCGACGGCGGTCGAGGCGAAGACCGCGACCCTCCTGGCGGAGACGGGCTTCACCGGCACGACGAGCGATGCCCTCGTCGTCGCGTGCGATCCGGACGGTGAGCCGGTCGAGTACGTCGGTAGCGCGACGGGGGTGGGCACCGCGGTCCGCGCGTGCGTGCGGGAGGCACTGCTCGCGAGCCTCCGGTCGCGCTACGCCGACGGGGGGTACCCGGAGTCCGTCGCCGCGGCCGAGTACGGGGTCGAGACGCGCGAACGGGCGGTCGTCGAGAGAGTCCGGGGAACCGAACCGGGCAAGTGAGTGGCCCGCGAACGGCCGGTATGACCGAGCATGACGAGGCACTCGGACGCACCCCCGGGAAGGGCAGGACACCCGAAGCACGCGAGATCGAACCGGACTCGCCGACCGAGTTCGGCCGCGTCCAGGTCTTCTGGGGCGACGGCAAGGGCAAGACGACCGCGGCGATGGGGATGGGGATGCGCGCCGCGGGCCACGGATACCGGGTCCACATGCTCCAGTTCATGAAGGGCGGGGCGTCGAGCGTCGAGGACGTCCGCGGGGAGTACAACGCGATCGCCGCGCTCCCCGGGTTCACCTACGAGAACGCCGGCCACTACGGCTGGCACGGGATGCGCGACGGGAGCGAGGACGTCGACCACGAGAGCGAGGCCGCGGCGGGCTTCGAGCGTCTGGAGGAACTGATCGAGCGTGCCCGCGAGGCCGATCTCACGGGTGCGATCCCGCTCGACGCGCTCCCCGAGGAGGGGATGCACATGCTGATCGTGGACGAACTCCTCTACGCGGCGAACCGCGACCTCGTCGATCCGGAGCGGGTCGTGGAGCTGATCGAAACGAAACCCTCGGACCTCGAACTCGTCCTGACGGGTGGGCACGAACGCCCGGAGTGGCTGGTCGAGCACGCCGACCTCGTGACGAACGTGAGAAAGGAGAAACACCCGTTCGACGGGGGTCAGCGAGCGCGAAAGGGGACCGAGTACTAACCCTTCGGGAGTGACCGATCCGGTCGCTTCGAGGGTTACCACTCCTCACGGAGCAGAGACGAGAGGAACGCCCGACCTTCGACGACCGAGATACGTCCGCCGAACTCCGTCTCTCCGAGGACATCGCCGATCGGCACCTCGTTTCGCCTGCTGGTAAGCCACGCCCGCGAGGACCGTGTCGGTCTTCTCGATCTCGTCTCCGGTGACGTTCTCGGCCGAGAGCGTCGCCATGCGCTCGCGGGTGCGATCGACGACACCGGGGACACCGCCGACGGTTCAATCCGCCCGGACGGGACGGAGCCACCCAGCCTCGTACGCCGCCCGAAGTCGATCGCGTCGGGAGCCGTACTCCGATTGGCTCTCCACGAGTTCCTCCGCGACCCGCTTCGACACCGTGACCGTGCTTCCGTTCCGTTCGACGACCGCCTCCAGCGCGGCGAAC
>SKXI01000083.1 GCA_007128515.1 Halococcaceae archaeon
CCGACGGGATGGAGGTCGAACTCGAATCCCGTGACCACGCCGATGCCGCCGCCACCGCCACGGAGTCCCCAGAAGAGGTCCCGGTTCTCCTCGGCGCTCGCGGTGAGATACTCGCCGTCGGCGGTGACGACGTCGACCGAGGCGAGGTTGTCGGCGCTCAGTCCGTACTTGTTCCGGAGGTGTCCGAGACCGCCACCGAGGGTGAGCCCCGCCACCCCGGTCGCCGAGACGACGCCGAGGGGTGTCGCGAGCCCGAACGCCTGCGTCTCGCGGTCGACGTCCCCCAGCGTGGCACCCGCCTGGACCCACGCCGTTCGCTCCTCGGGGTCGACCCATACGCCGGTCATCGTCGAGAGGTCGATGACGATCCCGCCATCACAGACGGCGGATCCGGCGACGTTGTGGCCGCCGCCACGGACCGCCACGAGGAGGTCGTTCTCGCGGATGAAGTTCACGCCGTCGATCACGTCGGCCACGCCCGAACACCGGAGGACGAGCCCCGGATACCGGTCGATGATCCCGTTCCAGACGGCTCTCGCCTTGTCGTAGTCCGCTTCACCCGGACAGATCACGTCCCCGGCGAACCCCGCACGGAACTCCTCCAGGATCCGATCCGGCAGCACCGTCCCGGCCCACTCCACGACGCGGCCGTCCTCGACGTGCAGGACCTCGAACCCGGAGATGGCCGTCTCGTCGGTCGCGTCGTCGGGATCGCCACGCTGACCGGATCCCCCGAGGGTTCCGGACGTCCGGATGGCCACCGTCCGGTCGGCGACGATGACGTCGTCGATCGATACGTCCACGTCGGTGGCCCCGTCCGTGACCCGGGAGACGAACCGCCGGTACGCCTCCGGTCCGGCTCCGGTGGTCGGATTAGCGGGGTCGTGAACGACGAGATCCTGGGAACACAGGCCATCGAGATCGTCGGGCGCGTCGCGGTTCCAGGCCGCATCGACGAACGTTCGGCCGAGCGTTTCGTGGTCGGTAGCGCTTTCGGGATGGATAGTCATTGCTGGATCACTCGATTGCTAGTCCCGCATCGGGTGGGTCGAACATGCCCAACGGGAGCATATCTCATACGAGGATCCTGGAACGAATGTACTCACCGAGTGATCGTATCGCGGTCTCCGAGAACCGTTTATACGGTGTCTCACCCCCTGAGACGGCGCTGCCGGCTCGAACCGGAACGGGTAGCTCTCCGATCAGTTCGAGAGCGACGGGGTATCCGCCTGGGGGAGGTGTATCATAGGGATCATCGTAGCCACCCAGAGATCTCGGTGGCCGATCAACTGACCCCGTCTCTCGGTCCCGAATTGGGAAATCTATGAACTTCTACGATGATCCCTATCAGCGGACCCGCGTCGACGACGACCAGTCTCCTCATCGAGCGTACTTCAGGCCTGCAGTCCCCACTTCACGTCTTCTTCGACTGCCTCACGGGCGGTCTCGTCCTCTTCGACGAGTTCGATACCGAGGTGCTCGATAGCCTCCTGGCGCGTGATCTCGTCGGC
This sequence comes from Halococcaceae archaeon, assembly GCA_007128515.1. Lineage (GTDB taxonomy): Archaea > Halobacteriota > Halobacteria > Halobacteriales > Halalkalicoccaceae > Natronorarus. Next base: position 1,512 of record SKXI01000083.1, read on the forward strand.
GAGATAGCTGCTGACGACCATGTCCCGATAGAGAGTCTCGACACCTGTCTCGACCGCCTGCTGGACAACCGCCGATTCGTCCATCCCGTGATGCTCAGCGAGTTCCTGGAGCCGTTCCGACACGGTTTCAGTCGTCATACGTGGATCTCGGTCGTTCAAGGATATGAACGCGGGTGTGGCTACGACGATCGTCGGGTGGAGATTCCGGTTCGGTGAGGAACTGATTGGGACCTCCGTCTCCCGTGAATACAATCGGAGAGACGAAGAGCGGCCTGCTGCCGTCGAAAATCGTGGCTCCGGTGTTTACATCTCGGAATCCATCCACAGACTATCAACGATACGTGATGATCGTCACTCGCGTAGCCACTTGGATGGTATTTATTATCTCCTCGATTTATCACTTCACGCTCGGATGATCTGGTTCACTCCCTCGAATAGCTTTTCGAACTGATCAATGGTCTCTTACTGGAGCTTATCCTCGAAGTAATCGCGTTTTCGCTGGAGTTCAGCAGCTGGTTTGTGGTGTCCAAATCCCTCCAAATTAACATAATAATTCTCGAGAATACGTTATGATGATATGTGCCGACGGGTGTTGTCACTGATAACTCTTGTGATGTTTTCAACCCATTGAAGTGGCGGATTATCTCGGATTGGAAATGGCCGAAGAGGGCGTATCATTCGGCCTCGTGCTAGCAGAGCAGGTCTCGGCACTCACATCTCGAAGCCTATCCATAGCCGTTAGAGGTAGTCGGTGAGTTTTTCCACTGCTCGATCGAGCGGTTCGTCACGAACTCTGCAAACGTAGTCGGTCATCAACGCCGGTTTGAGTGAAGCAACAGCGTGTGGAACGATCGAACTGTCCTGTGGGGCCGTTCGGTGACGGTAGTCGTCCTCGTCGAGTGGAATTCGCTCGCCGTACCAGGTCTGCGTCGTCAATCCCATCACTACGTATTGCTGCTTGTCGAAGGGGTGTCGCTCGTTGTTGACGACCACCCGCGGCCGAGTCGTGTCGTTATCCGGTTTGAACGGATCTGGGGCCAAAACGACGTGGCCCCGTGCGAGATCGTCGAAGGGTGGAGCTGGTCGGGTCACTCGTGACTCGTCTCGCCTTTCTGGGCTGCATTCAACCACTCCTCCCGGCTCTCCGGTCCGAGCGCTTCGTCGAGGAACTCCGCCGTGGAGCTGAACATCATTGTATCACGGACCTTCTCGAGATCGCCGATCGCCCAATACGGTTCCCGGTGGCGGACCAACTCGCGCTCTTCGAGTCGGTTCAGAACCGGATGAATCGAGTTCTCGTTGATGTCAGTGGCCTCCGCGATCTCGATGGCCTTGTACGCCTTATCCCGGTTACGCGCCAAGAACCGGACTACGCGTTCGGCATTCGTTTCCCGCCTCTCGGGGTCACGTGATTCGAACTCGTCGATGCTGATCGGCACACTGTGCTAGTCGGGCATGATTACTTATAAATGTATGTCTGTATGGTTGTACTACACCGCCCGTCAAGACAGACCCCTAATGCCGCCAGTGGATGAACTGAGATCTCTGTCTACCACGGCCATAACCAGGAACCCCCAGAGGCGCCGTCTATCGTCAAAAGTGGGGCCTCGGCACTCGAACCCGGAGGAAGTACCGGTACCAACGAGACTTTTGCCGACCTCATTTTCGACACACCACCTCCCACAGCACGATGATTCCACGTAAGATGGAAGCCGTTTATTTTTACAGCTATGACTTATTGGAGTGCATGTTATAAGAACCAGGCGTGGTTATTGTAGTAGCATACCCGAGGATGGGAGAGTGATGGTCAAAAAGCGGCTCTCCCAAATGAGTGATTCAGGGAAATTCGAGTCGATTGTCTCATCTATTCTCCGAAGAGCCGATCCATATTCAGTCGATCACATCGAGTTAGAGTGAGTGTCTGCTTGGATAGGATGTGCAACCAAACCAAGCAGACAGTGAGATAGACGAAGAGCACCTGCTTAATTTTGTTGTCAACGGCCTCGGGGACGAGCTTCCGATTGACCTCGGTGAGAACGTGGAGGTCACCCGATCCTACCTCCCGAACCCCCAAAACCATCCCGGCCCAGCGAACGTCTATCCTGCTGGCCCCCTCGCACACCCGTGAACAGGGCACTCCCACCGGAAGCCGAGGACCTGATCCGTGACGCACCACTGATGGCGCATTTCGCGACGAGCACCGACGACCGCCCGTACGTCGCGCGGGTCCGGTGCAGGTAGAGGAACGGAGCGCTCTCGGTGCCGCTCACGAACCAGGGGCGGGCGTCCTCGCTCTCCTTCCGGACGCGGTCTCGACCCTCGAGGCGGTTCGACACGGTCTTGATCGGGTTCCGCTCGACGTCCGCACCCTCGGCGACCTCGCCCGCTTCGTATGACTTATCCGATAGCAGGTGGAGAAACGGGTGAGAACGGATCTACGAGGGATCGATACCCTCGACGGCCCGAGGCGTAGTATCCTAGTCATGAACGGACGCGACGAAAGGGACGGTTCGCGTGGAGTCGCGATCACATCACCGACCCAGTGGATTTCTTCCACGTCGCCAATGCTACGCACCATCCCCCGCACGAACTCGCTCGTGAGATACGATCGGGATCGGGCGTCCCGGTCGTCACGATCGAAGTCGACGGTGGCCCTTCCAGGGGAGGTCTCCCGTTCGTGAACCCGCGCCACGTCGACGCGGTCGTCGACCTGACCTACGGGGTGTTGATCTTCGTCTCTATCGTACTGATCGTCTCGGTCGGAACCGAGATCGGCCTCGCGTTCGGCTTCGGAGTCCTGGTTTCCTACGCGGTTCACGTCGTCTGGAAGATGGCCCGCTTCGATCCGGACTGGATGACCTCGACGGTCGAAGAGGTGGTCGAGGAGAGCGTTCGGGAACAGGTCGGGGCGGTCGAGGAGCAGATCGAAGCCGTCGAACAGCGCGTCGATCGTCGACCGCGGGAGACCGACGTCGAGGAGATGATCGAGGAGACCGTCGAGAAGGACCCGGGTGACCGTTCGGAGGGCTGACCACCATGATCTCCCTGTTGCTCCTGATCGGCGTCCTCGTCGCGATCTTCGTCGGGTACAACATCGGTGGTGCGACGACGGGGCCGGCGTTCGGCCCGGCGGTCGGCGCCGACGCGATCTCGAAGTCGTGGGCGGCCGCGCTGATGACGGTCTTCTTTTTCGTGGGCGCGTGGACGATCGGCCGTCGGGTCGTCGACACGCTCGGGACCGAACTGGTCCACGATCCCGGCGTCTTCACGCTGGAGGCCAGCATCGGCGTCCTCTTTTTCATCGGGGTCGCGCTGTTCGTCGGGAACGTCTTCGGCGTCCCCGCCTCGACGTCGATGACGGCCGTCGGGTCGATCGCGGGACTGGGCCTCGCCGGTGGGGAACTGAACTGGGCAGTGATGGGCGAGATCGCCGTCTGGTGGATCGTCGCTCCGTTCATCGGGTTCTGGGTGTCGCTGATCGTCGGCCGGTATCTCTACGCGTCCCTCAACCGGATGGTCGCGATGGAGCGAAGCGAGGGCCCGCTCCTCGAGATCGATCGCTCTCGCGCCGTCCCGGTCCCCGTCCCGAGCGGGTCCACGAGCCGGCGCGAACTCGGTGGCGTGACGACCGTCGTCGCGATCGGCTGTCTGATGGCGTTCAGCTCCGGCACGAGCAACATCGCGAACGCGATCGCCCCGCTAGTCGGCAGCGGTGCGCTCGAGATGAACCCCGCGATCGTCATCGGCTGTCTCGCCGTGGGCATCGGTACGTTCACTATCGCCCGTCGAACCCTCGAGACGATGGGCAACGACCTCACCGAACTCCCCCTGACGGCGGCCATCGTCGTCGCGACGGTCAGCGCCACGCTCGTGACCTTCCTGTCCTGGATCGGCATTCCGGCGAGCTTCGTCGTGATCGCGACGATGTCGATCATCGGCCTCGGTTGGGGGCGGGCGACCCGTCCGGTCACGGTCTCCGAGGCCGTTCGCGGCGAAAAGCCGGCCAAGGTCTCCGTCGGGGCGCTGGCTGCCGAGGAGCCAGGCGAGGAACTGCCGCCGATCGGGGAAGAGCCTCCCGAGAGGATCCCACGGGCCTCGGACCTGTTCGACCCGTCGACGACCGCCAGGGTCGTCCTGCTGCAGAACGTCGTCCCGGCGATCGCGACGATCGGAGCGTACCTGACCTTCCGGTTCGTTCCCGTGTTCGGGTTCTGATAGGGATCATCGTAGGAACTCATAGTTCTTCGACTGCGAATCAAACGACACCGGTAGTGTGCATACCGAAGAGATACGATCGGCTACGATGATCCCTATGACCTCGCGGCAGGTGTCGTACACCGGTAGCGCCCGAGACGACCGTTCGTTTATCGCCCCCCGGCTGCAATGTCGAGTATGATCGAACGGGTTCTGGTCCCGATGGACGGCTCTGAGATGGCAACCCGGGCGCTCGAGTACGCACTCGAGGTCCACCCCGACGCCGAGATCACGGTGCTGTTCGTGGGTGGCGAGCCGTCGCCGTTGATGGGTCAGGCGTTGCGACTCGCACTCGAGGAGGACCTTGGGGCGGCGGTCGAAACCCTGGCCGACGACGTCTTCGAGTCCGCCCGCGACCTCGCCAGCGAGTACGACGTCGAGATCGACACGGCCGTCGACGTGGGGTCACCCGCGAGCAAGATCGTCGCGAAGGCCGAGGACGTCGACGCGGTCGTGATCGGGAGCCACAGTGGATCCCTGCACTCCCGCCTGTTCGTGGGGAACGTCGCCGAACGGGTCGTCCGCGGCTCGCCCGTGCCGGTGACGGTCGTCCGGTGAGACGTAGCCCGACGAAGGCACCCCCCCTCGGGACCGACGTCGGCGACCGTGCCGTCCGACGCCCATGGAGCACCCGTCGAGAGCGGTGACGGCGCTGTATCCCCGCGGTCGAAAACGTCGTCGGAGAGCGGGTCGAGCTACGACGATTTCCAGTAGCATCGTATCCCGTCGGCCGCTACCGCAGTCGCTGATGTCCGGTCCCCTGTCGAGATCAACGGATAGGAAGTCGGCCTCGGCACTCACATCTTGGAGTCTATCCACATCTGAGGTAGCCTACCAACCTGCGTTGTCGAACTCGACCAACTCTATAGCGTGCTCGATGAGCGGTGTCGAGA
>SKXI01000357.1 GCA_007128515.1 Halococcaceae archaeon
CGAGGCCGCCAGCACCCGGTTCCGACCGGCCGCCGGCTCGGGCCTCCCGACGGCTCGACGGTCTCGGGACGGCGAGCGTGAGTCCCACGGATCGGTCCACGCGGTCCCGGGTGCAAACCGTCCCCCCAACGAAGCGGGAGTGAACGGGTCCCCGCACGAGCGACAACCCGATACCGTATCGGGCCGTACCGGAGGTCGATGGCCACCGGGAGGGAAGATCTCAGGACCCAGTTCACGGGCACGGTCGCCGGGAGTTTCGCGATCGGCGTCGACGCGCGAGGGACCGCCACCTGTACCGCCTGCGGGCGGACGCTCGGGGGCGACGACCGCGTGCGGGCGGGCTGTCTGGAGTACGAGGGTCACACCTGGGAGTTGCTGGACCTCGCCTGTCCCGATCACCTGGCGGGGAGCGTGCGAGAGACGATGGGCGTCCGGGCGGCCGACCAGGCGGTGATCGAGGCGACGCTCGAACCGACCGGCTACCACGACCCGTTCGGCGAGTTCCACCCGGAGGTGCTCACCCTCGGCGCGGTGGAGATACTCGATTTCAGCCCCACGGTGGAGGGCTACGAGTGAGATCGGTCTCCCCGTTCCGCGGGTCACGTCGACCGGAACGCTCCGGTACCAGGGGTCAGAACAACAGCGAGAGCACCCGGACGGTCGCGGCGGTGAAGACGACGGCGAGGCCGATCAGGGTGACCAGGTAGGTCCGACCCTCGGGAACCGAGCGCGTCTCCGGGTCGGATCGCCACACCTGCACGACCGCCGTGAGCGCCATGCCGAACCCACCGACGAGGAGCAAGAACGCGCCGACCCCCGGATCGCCCGAGAGGACGTGGAGGAGTCCCCACGTCCCGACGAGGAGGCCCGCGGCGGTCACCGTAGCCTGGTAGGTGAGATACCGCTCCATGGCGAGACCTGCCACCCTACCCTCATAACTCGTCGGGTCCGGTTCAGAGTAGCGACGAGCGCGTCTGGAGGAGCGGGCCGAGAATCACGAAGAGCGCGACGACGACGGCCCGAAACGCCAACGCGTCCGGTGGGGACCTGGTCGAGGGCTCCGACGTGGCGACCTCGAAGCCGACGGCGAGGATCGTTCCGACGCCACCGAGCGTCATGAGTCCGCCCACGAGGGTCGAGCCATCCGAGAGGAGACTTGACACGCCGAAGCCAACGAAGACGGTCCCCACGAGGGCCGACGAGCCGTGATAGACGCGAAAGCTGTCGATGAGTAGATAATACTGCAGGCGATAACAAACGATCCGGCGAGGGGTTCCGAAGGCGGCTCGTGGAGCGAGTCGTCGACACTCCGACCTCCGGTCGATCGGTGACCTCCCGCTGCTCCGTCGCCGCGGCTTGGACCGATGCGGACTGGGACCGTACTGCGGGCCCGTCGGGTTCGAGCCGTTCGATCCGGAGAGAGATCCCGACGTGCGGCACGAGGAGCTGGTGCGAATGACGTACGACCGCGATCGAGAGGGCACTTCGTCGTACGGCTAACGGAGCCGATCCTCGCTCGACCCGAGTGAATCGACACCGGCGCGTGTGACAGCCCAACAGAGTTAGGTGGGTGAACTGTGTACGTACACAGCAATGGGGACGAGGACGATCTCCCTCACGGACGAGGCGTACGAACGCCTCAAAGCGAGCAAGCGCGAGGGCGAGAGCTTCAGCGACGTGGTCAACCGGATCGCACCTGGCGTTCGGTTGGCGGAGTACCACGGCGCGTTGAGCGAGGAGACGGCTGACTCGCTCCGGGAGGCGATCCGAGAGGGGCGGGCAGAACGTGAGGAGGCCCGCGGTCGTCGGCGCGCTCGGATCGCCAGCGCTCTCGATCCGGACGACCCACCACCCGACGGTTCGTGATCCTCGACACCGGGTTTCTCATCGACCTGTTGGCCGGGGACCCCGACGCAGAGGTGGTGGCCGACGAACTCGACGAGAGCGGCCGTGCGGCCGTCTCGGTGATCACGGTGATGGAGCTGTACGAGGGAATCCACCTCGCCGAGCGGACCGATCAGGAGCACCGTCGCGTCGTGGAGCTACTCGACGGCATCAACAGCAGACCGGTGACCGGGGACGTCGCGACGACGGCGGGAGAGGTGAGCGCGGTCCTCTCGCAGCGGGGGCTTCCGGTCGGGGTCGAGGACGTTCTGATCGGGAGTACGGCGCTCGTGGCGAACGAACCGGTCGTGACTCGGAACGTGAGACACTTCGAGCGGATCGACGGGCTCGACGTCCGGGAGTACTGAGAGGGATCGTCGGAGGAGTTCATACTTCCTCGACGGTGGACCGAACGACATCGGTGGTGTGTACCCCTGAGAGGTGCGATTGGCTACGATAACCCCTATGAGACGGTCGGCGTCCATTCCACCCGCGAACGCAGGCCGGTCGCTCACCAGTGCCCACACGCTCTCTCGACTCATGGACCGAAGGCCACGGAACGTCGAGAACGCGATCGAGCAGGGGATGGAGGCGTACTTCACCGCGGAGGGTGCGCTCTCGCTGCTCCAGGCGATCGACTGGGAGGCCGTCCTCTTCGGCATCGAGAGCGACAGACCCGTCGACTACGAGCGGGTCGGTGAGATCACCGGGCAGTTCGTCGGCCGCCTCGTCGTCCGCCGGACGATCGGACAGGTCACCCCGGGGGGAATGGCCGAACAGACCCTCGGCTACACCGTGGGTGGGCTGATCGGGAAGTCCGCGGTCAGGGCCGTAAGCGACCGCGAACTCGGGCTGGCCGCCGAACGTGCGGTGCGACGAGTCACCTCCGAGCGCTCGCTCTCGCCGGCCGAGGACCACACCGTGATCGACATCGAGGGACCCGAGGACACGGGAGACGAGGATGACGAAACCGGCAGAACTGAAGGGAGCGACGGGAGAGACGACTGATCAGAGTTCGGCTTCGACCGCGGCGATCCCTGCCTCGACGTCGGCGTCGACGGCGACGTCGCCGAGGGCCTCGCCGACGGTACGTACCCCGCGGAGGACCTCTTCGGAGCTGAGCCGACCCATGTTGCTGACCCGGAATATCTCCCCGCCCAGGTGTGCCTGTCCGCCGCTGATCGAGACGTTTCGCTCACTGACCGCGTCGAAGAACTCCGTCGGAGCCTCCTTTACGGAGTCGGGCAGCGCCGTCGCCGTCACCGTGTTCGACCGGACGGTCACGCCACGGGCCTCCGGGAACGGTTCGAGGCCCATCGCGGCGAAGCCCCGCCGAAACGCCTCTGCCTGCCGGCGGTGACGGCGGATTCTGGCTGGCAAGCCCTCCTCGGTGATCTCCTCGACGGCGACCGCGAGCGCGCGAAACAGTGGGACCGCGCTGGTGAAGGGCGTCTGGTGGTCGGCGGCCTTCCGGAGGTGCCACTCCAGGTCCGAGTAGAAGGGCGCGGACTCGCCGTGGGCGACCTCGGCGGCCCGGTCGGTGACGTACATCGCGCTCACGCCGGGTGGGGCCGCGAGCGCCTTCTGCGAGTCGGTGATCGCGACGTCGACGTTCCAGTCGTCGATACAGAAGACGTCGCCGCCGATCGAGGTGACCCCGTCGACGACGAACAGCGCGTCGGCCTCGCGGGCGAGGTCGCCGACCGCGGAGACGGGGTTGAGAAGCCCGGTCGACGTCTCGTTGTGGACCATCGTGACGACGTCCGTGTCGTGGCCGATGGCGTCGGCGACCGCGTCGAGGTCGAACGAGTCGCCCCAGTCGGCCTCCACCCGTGTGACCGAGCAGTACCGGTCGGCGATCCGGGCGAACCGACGGCCGAACTTCCCGTTGACGAGCGCGACGAGCTCGCTCTCGGGGTCGACGAGGTTCGCGACTGCCATCTCCATCCCCATCGTCGCCGTCCCGTTGAGGATCAGGCTGGTCCCGTCGCTCGCGGTCGAGCGTCCGGAGAGCATCGATCGGGTGAACACCTCGTCGAGGCCGCCCTGCGCGCGCTCGTAGACCGACTCGAACGCGGCCGACCGGTGTGAGACCATCGGTTCGGCCATCGCCTCGCGGACCGCCTCGCTCACCGGGACGGGCCCCGGGTTCAGCAGAAGGAACTCGTCGTCCATGGTGGCGCATACTCCCGTGACGGGTTAAACGGGACGGATCCGGTCAAATGCCGCCGAGTCGGGGCTCATACGGACTGCTGACAGTCAGTACCGGTGCAACAGCGACCGCCCTACGGTTGCGCCGGTAAATCGTTACAGCAACCCGTATCAGACGACGGGGCGATAGGCGGTGCCGTCCACGACGATGCGCCCGTCACCGTGGACCGTCGTCTCCATCCCGTCGTGGACGAACCGGAGCGTGACGTCACCGGGGCCCGCGACGAGCCGTTCGACGGCGTCGACGTCGATCTGCGCCCCGATCGGCGATATCTCGGTCGGTTCGCACCCCGCCTCCGTTGCGATCGCCCGAACGATGGCCTCCGTTATCGACTCTGTCCCGGACCGCCGCCCACCTCGTGCCAGCGTGCTCATGTGCCTCTGGTAGACCCAGCGACGTACAGGGTCTTATCTGTCGGGATCTTTCGGATTGACGAGATGGAATGTGTGAAACGATTTGGCACGGGCTAAGCCGATCGATGGCCTCCCTACCCGGATATCCGATCGAATAATCGACACCTACCGGTGAAACGGTTACTCAGACGACCGGTTTTGTCGCCGCACAACCGCTCGTTTTTCACCCGCGCCCGAGTAGGTCGGACGATGAGCGTCGACCCGCCCGCGGAGAACCCCTACGTGGAGGACCCGGACACCGAGTTCGACTCGCTCGACGGGCTCTCGGAGAGAGAGGCGAGCGAGCAGGCCGAGCGGCTCCGGGCGGCGATTCGCTACCACGACCACCGGTACTACGTCGAGAACGACCCGATGATCGCAGATCGGAGCTACGACGCGCTCTTCTCCCGACTCGTCGACCTGGAAGAACGCTTCGACCTCGATACCGAAGGGAGTCCGACGGTGCGTGTCGGGGCGGAGCCGATCGACGAGCTAGAGGACGTCGAACACGTCGCCCCGATGCTCTCGATCGACCAGGGCGGCGACGCCGAGGACGTACGCGCGTTCGACGAGCGCGTGCGACGAGCCCTCTCGACGGAGGAGGTGGAGTACGTCTGCGAGCCGAAGTTCGACGGCGTCTCGATCGAGGTGGTCTACGAGGAGGGTGCGTTCGTCCGGGCCGCGACCCGGGGTGACGGCTACGAGGGCGACGACGTCACCGAGAACGTCCGCACCGTGCGCTCGATCCCGGGAAGACTCTACGGCGACCACCCCGAGTTCCTCGCGGTGCGCGGGGAGCTCTTCATGCCGAGAGACGGCTTCCAGGCGTACAACCGCGAACGGGTCGAAGCCGGCGAGGAGCCGTTCGCGAACCCGCGCAACGCCACTGCCGGGACGATCCGCCAGCTCGATCCGACCGTGGTGGCGTCCCGCCCACTCGACTGCTTCTTCTTCGAGGTGCTGGAGTCGAGCGAACCCTGGGAGAGCCGATGGGCCGAACACGAAGCGCTCCCCGACTTCGGACTGAAGGTGAACCGCGAGCTCACCGAGCGCGTCGTCGGGATCGAACCCGCGATCGAGTACCGGGACGACCTGCTCGCACGCAGGGACGAACTCAACTACGAGATCGACGGCGTCGTCGTGAAGGTGAACGACCGGGAGGCACGCGAGGAGCTGGGTGCGACGTCGCGCGCGTACCGGTGGGCGTTCGCCTACAAGTTCCCCGCGCGCAACGAGGAGACGCCGATCGGCGAGATCGCGATCCAGGTCGGGAGGACCGGGCGGCTGACCCCCGTGGCACTGCTCGACCCCGTCGACGTCGGCGGGGTGACCGTCTCGCGAGCCAGCCTCCACAACCCGGACGAGATCGAGGCGATGGGCGTGAACGTCGAGGACGTGGTCCGGATCGAGCGCGCGGGCGACGTGATCCCCTACGTCGCGGAGGTGGTCGAGAAACGATCCGAGGGGCACTACGAGTTCCCCGCCCACTGCCCGGTCTGCGAGAGTCCGATCGAACGGGACGGCCCGCTCGCCTACTGTACCGGCGGACTCGCCTGCCCCGCACAGCTCCGACGGTCGGTCGAGTACTACGCGAGCGACGACGGCCTCGACATCGAGGGGTTGGGAGAAGAACGGGTCGACCAGCTGATCGACGAAGGACTCGTCTCCGAGCTTCCCGACCTCTATCGGCTGGATCGCGAGGAGCTAGCGGAGCTAGAGGGATGGGGCGAGACGAGCGCGGAGAACCTGCTCGCCGAGCTGGAGGCGTCGAAGACACCGACGCTCACGGCGTTCCTCTCGGCGATCGGCATCCCCCACGTCGGCCGGACGACGGCACGAGAGCTCGCCCGGGAGTTCGGATCGCTCGATGGGGTCGTCGAAGCGAGCGCGGAGGAGCTCGAAGCCGTCGACGACGTGGGTCCGATCGTCGCCGAACACGTCCGGGAGTTCTTCGACTCGCCGGAGAACGAACGCGTGCTCGCCGAACTCCGCGAGCTGGGTGTCGAACCCGTCGCCGAGGCCGCCGACGAGGAGGGTGGCGACGCCTTCGACGGGCTGACGCTCGTGTTCACCGGCTCGCTCCCCGATCTCACGCGCGAGGAGGCGGCCGAGGTCGTCGAGCGCGAGGGTGGATCGGTCACGGGAAGCGTCTCCGGGAACACCGATTA
>SKXI01000214.1 GCA_007128515.1 Halococcaceae archaeon
CGTTCTCGGCGATGGTCACCGCGAGCACGCTCTCGGACGTCCACGCCGCGACGACGTCGGCGATCGGCACGCTCGCCGGGCCGCTCCACGGCGGGGCGAACCAGGACGTGATGGAGATGCTTCTGGAGGTCGACGAGAGCGACCGGGAACCAACCAAGTGGGCGAGGAACGCCCTCGACGAGGGTCGGCGCATCCCCGGCTTCGGCCACCGGGTCTACAACGTGAAAGACCCCCGGGCGTACATCCTCGGCGAGATGTCCGAGGACCTCGCCGAGGCCGCCGGCGAGATGAAGTGGTACGACTACAGCATCGCCGTCGAGGAGTTCATGACCGAGGAGAAGGGCATCGCGCCGAACGTCGACTTCTACTCCGCGACGACGTACTACCAGATGGGGATCCCGATCGACCTCTTCACCCCGATCTTCGCCGTCTCGCGCGTCGGCGGCTGGGTCGCCCACGTCGCCGAACAGTACGAGGACAACCGGATCATGCGCCCCCGATCCCGGTACGTCGGCGAGCGCGATCTGGAGTTCGTCCAGCTCGACGAGCGGTAACCGGTAATTCTCACCTCCATCGACGACGCCCCGTCGATCCCCTTCGACACCGTCTCCCGGCTTCCGTCCGGGGAGGAAGACGGTGCGGACGGGAGAGGGTCGTCGTCCACTCACCGCCTCCGTGACGAGTGGCGGAGGGGCTTACCAGAACCGATCGGTTTTTATCATTATTAATCATACAGCCCCCAACAGGGTCACATGATCGCAACACACGATACGGATCGGTCGCGGACGCACGCCGTCGTCTACCTCCGGTCGCTCGCCCCGTCGGTGATCGACGAGACGAGAGACCACCTCTCCCGACTCGAATCGCTCGTCGAAGAGGGCAGCCTCCTCGGGTACGAGGTCGAACTCTGGGGTGACGCGATCTCGTGCGACCCGACCTACCCGGCCGGGCGGGAGCTCTGCGAGACCGTCGAGCGCTTCGAGCGGTGGGCCGAGGATCGGGGCTGTTCGCTCGAACCGGGGTTCTCGCGGGGCGAGATCTGCTCGCTCGTCTCCGAGGAGACCCACGACGTGATCCGTCCCCCGATGGTCTGTCTCGCGGTGTACGAGGGGGAGACGCTGGCCGCGGTCTACCCCCACCGAGACGGATCGACGCGAACGGTTGCGGACGGCCTCGCGGACCTCGAGCGGCGGAACGCCTCCGACCCGATCGTCGCCGAGGTCTGACCGGCGTCGTCTCGTACGGACTGCTGTCAGTCATAGGGATCATCGTAGCCACCCAGAGATCTCGGTCGCCGATCGACTGACCCCGTCTGTCGGTCCCGAATTGGGAAATCTATGAACTTCTACGATGATCCCTATCAGTACCGGTCCGAGGGCGACCGTCCTGCGGTCGCGCCTGTAAATCGTTACGGCAGACGGTCTCGGAGCGGACCGGGCCACACCCGGTCGAGAGACGTAACGCGTTTCCACCGTTTCGGGTCGCGTGAACGCCGGCGAGCCTGACCTGCCGATGCCCGGCCCCGAGCGTCCGGATCCCCTGGTCGGGACACTGGTCCGGGGACAGGGTCCCGTCGACGTCGTCTCGCCGCTACCCGCGCGTCCTCTTCGTCCGTCGCCCCGGACGGAGACGGGCGCCCGACCGGGGGAGGGGGGAAAGCGAAGCCCGTTTACGTCCACCGGTCCCAGCACCATCAATGACCCTTCGCGTGACGTTCCTCGGGACGAGTGGCGCGATCCCGACCGCCGGTCGGAACCCGAGCGCGATCCACGTCAACCGCGAGGGCGAACAGTTCCTCTTCGACGTCGCCGAGGGGACACAGCGCCAGATGATGCGCTTTTCGACGGGCTTCTCGATCTCGGCGATCTTCCTCACGCACATCCACGGCGACCACGTCCTGGGGCTGCCGGGGCTGGTCCAGACGATGGCGTTCAACGAGCGAACGGAGCCGCTCCCGGTCACCACACCCACAGGGACCGGAGATCGGCTCCGTTCGCTCCTGACCTCGATCGCCGACGGCCCCTCCTTTCGGATCGAGATCCAGGAGGTTCGTGCTGGTGAGACGGCGTTCTCCGGGGAGGGATACGAGGTGCGGACGGTCGCGACCGACCACCGGACCCGGTCGGTCGGCTACGCGCTGGTCGAAGCGGACCGAAAGGGGCGGTTCGACCGCGAGCGCGCGGAGGAACTGGGCGTCCCCGAGGGGCCGCTCTTCTCCCGCTTGCACGACGGCGAGACGGTCGAGCTGGCGGACGGCACCCTCGTCCGGTCGGAGGAGGTCGTCGGTCAGCCACGGCCCGGCCGTCGGCTGGTCTACACGGGCGACACCAGACCGACCGAGTCGGTCGTCGAGGCCGCCCGGGACGCCGACCTGCTGATCCACGACGCGACGTTCGTCGACGAGGCGGCGGCGAGGGCACGCGAGACGGGCCACGCCACGGCAAGGGAGGCGGCGGAGGTCGCGAAACGGGCGGGAGCGAAACGGCTCGCGCTCACGCACGTCTCCTCCAGGTATGCAGGAGACGTCTCGGTGCTCGCGAACGAGGCGGGCGACGTGTTCGAGGGAGCGTTCGTCGCCGAGGACGGCCAGCGGATCGACGTCCCGTACCCGGAGTGACAGTGCCTGCCGTGGGGTATTTGTTTCGAGGGCCGCTAGTGAAGCTGTGAGCACGCTGCGAGCCCTCGACAGGGTGATCTTCGGCGTGGACGTCCACAGCGGGAACATCCGCGGCGACGCGCCCTCCTACGCCGTCGTCGCCTTCGACGGGGAGAACACGGACAAAGACGTCGTCTCCTACAGGAAGCTGCGCCGCCTGATCGAGCGCGAGGAGCCGGCGATCGTCGCGACCGACAACGTCTACGAGCTCGCCGCCGACAAGGACGCCCTCGTCGGCTTCCTGCGCGAGTTGCCCGATACGACGACGCTCGTGCAGGTGACGGGTGCGGAGCGGCCGGAGCCGCTCTCGCGGGTCGCCTCCCGTCACGGGATCCCGTACGGGAAGGAGCCGATGGAGGAGGCGGAGGCGGCCGCCCGCCTCGCCGCGAGCAACGTCGGCTCGGAGGTGACGGCGTTCACGAACACGACCCGAGTGAAGGTCTCCCGGGGCCGGTCGACCGGCAAGGGCGGCTGGAGCGCGGACCGGTTCACCCGGCGGATCCACGGCGCGGTCAGGCGCAGGGCGAGGGAGATCGAGTCGACGCTCGACGACGAGGCGCTCGCGTACGAACTCGAGGTGACCGAGAAGTACGGCGGCTACGCGAACGCGACGTTCACCGTCGAGGCGACCCCCGACGAGATCCCGGTGTCGTCGACGCGCGCGGGCGACGTGCGCGTCGAGGTCGAACGCGAGCGCACCGACGGCATCGAGTTCCACCCGCTGGCGAAACGCCGCGACTACGTCATCGTCGGGATCGACCCGGGGACGACCACCGCGGTCGCGGTCGTCGGCATCGACGGCGAGGTGCTCGACGTCTGGAGCACCCGCACGGCGGACACCGCGGAGGTGATCGAGTGGCTGATCCAGCGGGGCCGGCCGTTCCTGATCGCGGCGGACGTGACGCCGATGCCGGGGACCGTGGAGTCGTTCCGACGGAGCTTCGACGCCGCGGGCTGGACACCCGAGCGCGACCTCGCGGTCGACCGGAAACTCCACCGAACGCGCGAGGAGGCCTACGACAACGACCACGAGCGCGACGCACTGGCGGCGGCGCTGTTCGCCCACGACGACCGCGCCGACCAGTTCGCCCGCATCGCGCGGAAGGTGCCGGCGCGGATCGACCGCGAGGAGGTGATCGCCCGCGTCGTCGGCGACGGCGAGTCGGTCGAGGCCGTGCTGGCGTCGCTCTCGGACGACGACGAGCGGGAAGAAGAGGAGCGAGAACACACCCCGCGGGAACTCACCGACGAGGAGCGGCGGATCCGCGACCTCGAACGACGGGTCGAACGACTCCGCTCACACGCGGAGGAGCTCCGCGAGACGATCGACGAACGGGACGAGGTGATCGAGGCGTTGGAGGGCGACCTGGAGGCCGCCCGGAGCGACGAGCGGCGGCGGGCGAGAGAGCGACGCGAGGTGAGCCGGCTCGAGCGCGAGGCGGAGCGCCTCAGGGACGAGCGCGACGAAGCTCGTGAGGAACGCGACGCGCTCTCCGGGAAGCTAGAACGGCTGAAGGAGCTCTGGAAGCTCGATCACTCGAACTTCGCGGACGTGAGCGAGAAGCGCCAGGGGCTCGTCTCCGTGAAGCCGATCGAGAAGTTCACGCTGGCCGCGATCGAGGACACCGACGAGGAGTACGGTCTGATCGAGGACGACGTCCTCCTGGTACGCGACGCGAGCGGCGCGGGGCGAAAGACCGCCGAACGGCTCGCGGAGACCGAACCGAGGGTCGTGCTGAAACACGGCGGGCTCTCCGACGCCGCGGAGGAGGTGCTGTTCGAGCATTCGATCCCGGTCGGGCCGGCCTCCGACGTCACGATCCAGGAGGTCGACGAACTCGCGGTCGCCAGGGAGAGCGACGTCGAGGCGGTGATCGAGGACTGGCACGAGCGGGCGGCCGAACGTCGTCGCGAGCAGAACACGGCGATGGTCGACCGCCTGATCAGCGAACACCGCGTCGAGAACGGGGGGTAGGTCGACCCCGAGATCGGTTCACTCGGGCGGGTCTGCGTTCGAGAGTCGATCGGCCAGCGCTCTGGCTTCGGCGACGTGCTCGTCGGCCGCCGGGTGACCGGTCTCCTCGACGTGCGAGAGCAGTTCCCGAACGTGTTCGATCCGTCTCGCTACCACGTCGTCCGGCGCGTCCACGAGGTCGGCGGCGACCGCCTGCGCCTCGCCGATCCAGCGGTTGGCCTCCTCCCGGAGCGGGAGTTCTTCGGTGGCTTCGAGGTGAGAGTGGAGCTCGGTGATCGGTTCCCGACGGGACATCTACTCCGTCGTCGTCCGCTCCGCCTCGCGCTCGCCCTCGTAGATCTCCGCGCCGTCCTGGGCGACCTTCTCGGCGAGCACCGCACACTTCACCCGCATCGGCGTCACCTCGATCCCCAGCAGCCCGAGCACGTCGTCGGTGTCGAGTCCGTGGAGCTCCTCGATCGTCATCCCGCGGATGTGTGAGGTGAGCATGCTCGCGCTCGCCTGGCTGATCGCACAGCCGTCGCCGCGAAACGAGGCGTACTCGATCCGGTCGTCGTCGTCCAGACGGACGAACACCTCGATCTCGTCGCCGCACATCGGGTTCTCGCCGAGGTGTGAGAAGGTGTGGTCCTCGAGTTCGCCGTAGTTGCGCGGGTTCTTGTAGTGGTCGAGGATCTGTTCTCTGTACATATCCGAACCCATGCTCATAGTTGACCGAGCTACGAGCAGGCGGCGCAAAAGGGTTCCGCAGTCGCGGTCGAGCTCACTCGAGGGCGTGGATCGAGCCGTCGGTGGTCCCGACGTAGAGCCGACCGCCGACCGGCGTCGGCGAGGAGAACGCCACCTCGCTGACCTCCGTACTGTAGACCTCCTCGCCGCTCTCGGCGTCGTAGCCGAGGACCGCGCCGTCGCGATTGGCGGCGTAGACGACGCCGTCGGCGACCGTCGGCGAGGACCAGACCGGCCCGCCCGTGTTCACGGTCCAGACCTCACCATCGCCCCCGGCGTCGAAGGCGACCAGCGCGCCGTTGTCGTTGCCGACGTAGACGACGCCATCCGCCACCGCGGCGCCGGACGCGGTCCAGTCACCACCCTCGACGCCCCACTCCAGGTCACCGTCCTCGGCGTCGAGCGCGTAGAACCTCCCACCTCTCGCCCCGGCGTAGACGGTGCCATCGGCGACGGTCGGCGTCGCCTCGAACGTCGAGCCGTCGTCGAGCGCCCAGAGCGTCTCGCCGTCCTCGACGTCGTGTGCAGAGAGGATCCCCTCGAAGCTCCCGGCGAACAGGCGGCCGTCGTCGACGGCGGGCGTCGCGACGACCGGACCCTCGGTCTCCGCGGTCCACTCCGTCGCACCCAGCGCGTGGATCTCGCCCGCGTCCGTTCCCAGGTAGATCGTTCCCTCCGAGATGGTTGGCGACGCCCCCACCTCGGCGTCGAGCGAGCGCTGGCTCTCGATCTCGCCCGACGCGACGTCGATCACGTAGAGGGTCTCGTCGAAACTGCCGACGTACGCGAAGCCGTCGAGCACCGCCGGGGAGGAGAAGACGTCGTCGCCGAGGTCGAGCTCCCAGATGACCGCCCCCTCGTCGGCATCGATCGCGTAGAGGGTGTCGTCGTAACTCCCGACGAGCACGACCCCGTCGACGACCGTCGGCGAGCCGTAGACCGAGCCACCGGTCTCGACGGTCCACAGCTCCGAGCCGTCGCCTGTCGGTCCGGAGCCCTCTGCGACGCCCGTGTTCGCCGCGTCGAAACGGAACATCGGCCACGACTCGTCGGCAGCGTCATCGTCCTCGGCCTCGTCGTCTTCGTCCTCAGCCCCGTCGGCGTCGTCCGCCGGTGGCTCCCCGTCGTCGTCCGCGGGCGTCTCCATCGCGTCGTCGTCATCGTCCTCGGAACAGCCCGCGAGGCCGACGAGGCCGAGCGTACCGACGCCCCGGAGGAGACCCCGGCGTGTCCGCGCGCTGCGATCGGTCATAGGGAGTCCTCTCGGGC
>SKXI01000409.1 GCA_007128515.1 Halococcaceae archaeon
CGTACCCGCGTCCAGCGGTCCGTGTCACTCGTCGTCGCCCGTCCGCTCCCGATCCAGGTACGGATCGAGCGAGGGAACGCGTTCGGTTCTCCGGACCATGTCCGTCTCCTGATCGTAGTCGACGAACCCCCGTTCGGCCAGGAGCGGGACGTGGCGGTGATAGAGCGTCATGTACAGCTGTGCGACCGCCTCGGCCGGGATCTCCGCGAGCGGGAGCGACCGTTCGCGGACGGCGACCTCGTCGGCGAGGTCGGCGAGGCTGATCGTCCGGTGGTCGGAGAGCACCGAGAGGACGTGGCGGCGTCTGGCGTTCGCGAGCGCGTCGAACGACCGGTCGAAGAACGCCCGTTCCTCGTCCGTCTCGGCCGGGATGGTCGTCTCCGGATCGGCGTGGGTGTCGTGTGTCGTCATCTCCCTCTCGTCGTCCTGGCTGGACTCGCCCGCGACCTCGGCGCGGGGTGTCGTGTCGTTGATCGGTGGTGTGGGGTGCGTACATAAGGTCTTTCGGGCTTCGGGTCGAACCCCGCGACTGTATGACCGACACTGACGACCACGGACGCGACGTCGAACTGGAACACGAACGGGAAGAAGACGGCGAGAGCGAGGAGGAACGGGAGGTCGCCCGCGAGGCGAGGGAGGACGGCACCGAGGTCAACCACTCCGAGGAGCGAGAGCGGGCGGCGAGGGAGGAGGAGAACCCCGACAACCACCGCGACGACGAGCCGTTCAACAGCTAGGAGAGCGGGTACCGGAGGACGTACCGGATCATTCCGAGGACGTACGCGAGCAGCCAGCAGCAGACGTAGCCGGCGACGCCCACACGCAGACGGAACCGCCAGGCGGACATGTTCTCGTGGAGGTCGTCGATGTCGATCGAGGGATCGGGCTCGTGATACAGGTTGTGCCGACGCTTCGCCTGGAAGATACGGACGATGCCGGTCAGCGCGAACAGCAAGAACGCGTACGCCTGGAGCCCGGCGACGATGTGCATCGCGGCGAAGCCGGTGAGCTCGTCGAACATCCGGGGGGCCATCCAGAGGACGACGGGTCCGCCCGTGAGGAGGAGACCGGTGACGATGTATCTGAGGTGGCGGGTGAGCACCGCCCAGGTGACCGTCTCGGCGTCGAGGACGATCTTGGCGCCGTAGAGGTAGAAGGGGAAGCTCGCGGTCACGCAGACGGCGGCGACCGTGGCCCACAGAAACTCGTTCGTCATCACCCGCGGTAGGGAGGCGGCGGCGTTAAACGGCCCGAATGGGTCCGTGTCACAAGTGGTTTGAGGCTGCCAGCCCTACGTGAGCCAGATGAGCGACGCGAACCCCGCTTCCGGATCGGAGGCCGTCGGCGACGGGGAGGACCCGTCGGAGGCGAGCGCCGAGCGAGCGCCGGACACGGACCTCTCCGACGTGGACTTCGAGGAGTTTGGCCCACGGGAGATGGAACAGCTCGGTCTGGAGGGGTGGGAGGCGGCGTTCGACCACGACTCCTGGATAACGGGGGAGGAGCTGATCGACCGCGTCGAACGGGACCTGAAGCGGCGGATCGCCTACCGCGACGTCTTCGCGGTGCTCGAACGTCTCGAGGAGGACGGCCCTCACCTGCTCGCCTACTCGGACGAAGGGTACGCGATCGTCTACCCCGACGGGTCGGTCGAGGGGTCGGGGACGGTCGTCCGGGACGTCAAGCCGAGCGTCGCGCTCTGTTCGATGGACGACTACGAGGTCGAGGAGCCGCCCGAGCAGTGGGAGCTCCCCAGCCCCGAGGAGGTGCCCGAGGGGACGGGCGACCTGGGGAACAAGATGCTCCAGGTGCTCGCGTTCGGTCTGGGGCTCTCGGGGCTCGGGATGATCCTCGCGTCGGTCTTCTCGGGGGGTGCGATCGGGACACGGCTCATCCCGTTCGTCCTCGGGGGGATCTTCCTCGTCGGCAGCCTCTTTCTGTTCGTCACGGTGGCGAACGCCCGGCTCTCCGATCGGTTCCGCGCGGTGGAGTACCGCGACCGGCTCCGGGCGGCCCACGTCGACTCGCCCGAACGGCCCGAGTTCGTCCCGGTCGAGGGGGGTCGACTGCTCCCGCTAGAGGTCGTCTCGGAGCCCGACGAGGACGGGTGAATGCCCGCCCATCGGTGGGTTTAAGCGAGCACAGTCCTGAGGTTTTCGTGTATGAACCGACGGGAATTTATGCGCACAAGCGGCGGCGTAGCGGGTGGCGCCGCGGCGGCGGGCGCGGGGCTCACGGTCGGCGTCGGGACGGCCGCCGCTCAGGAGGAGGAGCCCGACTGGCCGGAGGGGGTGACCGACGCGCCGAACTACAGCGAGACGGAGGACTTCCGCGGCGAGGACGAGGTGGTCGTCGACGTCGGTGCCGGCGACGGGCTCCAGTTCGCCCCGCCGGCGATCTGGATCGACGAGGGCGCGACGGTGGTCTGGGAGTGGACCGGTGAGGGTGGTGCTCACAACGTCGAGACCGTCGAGGGCGACCACGACCTGGGGAGCGAGACCACCGACGAGGCGGGGTTCACCTACGAGCACACCTTCGAGGAGGGTGGAATCACGTTCTACCACTGTCTGCCCCACGACGCACAGAACATGTTCGGCGGCGTGGCGGTCGGCGACGACATCGACACCGTCGAGGCGGCCGAGGGGCCGGGAGCGATGGAGCCGACGGACATGGGTGTGGACATCAGAGAGCACTACGTCGGCGTGGGGGCGATCCTCGCGATCGTCGTCTCGCTGATCTTCACGTTCTACACGCTCAAGTACGGCGAGTCGCCGAACGCAAAGGGGGGTAACTGATGAGCTCCTCCGGAAGCTCCTACGGCGACATCCACCGCTACGAGCCGGCCAGGGAGTCGACCGTCGCCGCGATCACGATCGTCGTGCTGACGATCATCGAGGTGGTGTTCGTCGGGGTCTTCACCTACGGCTTGGTCGAGGCGTGGGGCACCACCCAGGCCGGGAACATCTACCTCGGGCTCCTGCTCGCGGCGATCTTCATCAACCTCGCGTTCATCCTCGTGCTCTACCGGAAGGAGTTCCTCCCCGACGTGATGATCGTGAAGAAGCGGCGTCGGAAGTGGGAGGACCTCTACCTCCGGGAGGAGCAGGTCGAAGGCGAGGAGCACTGGGAGGGTGCCTGGGAGCACGTGAAACGAGCGGTCTACCCGTATCACAAGAAATAACAATGGCAGACGAAGACAAGTATCCAGTCGAGTCCGACCGTCGCCGGTTCGTCAAAGGCGTCGTCGGTGCGGCCGCAGTCGCGGGGTTCGGTGCCTCGGGCGCGGCCGCAGTGAACACATCGACGCCACCGTCCCCGGTGGGCGGCGGGGTCAGAAACTTCATGGGGACCGAGATGGTCGACGGCCCCGCTCCGAACGGGATGCCACAGATCCCCCTCGAGATCGACGACGAGGGGTATCTGGTCGGCATCTGGCCCGAAACCCAGGAGATCGAGGTCGACGGCGAGACGTTCGTCATCGCCGAGGAGGAGATAGGCGGGATCGAGTACTCCTCGGAGTGGTACCACTACTGTGGCGGCCAGACGCTGCCGGGGCTCGCGCCGACGGCGGACCAGGAGAACTACTTCCACTACTCCGAGATCACGCAGTACGAGTGGCAGCAGTCGGACGTCGATGCGGGCGAGCGGGTCCACGTCGACCACTTCGACGACTACATGGAGTGGGAGGCCACCGAGGACATCGGGACGAGCGGTATCGGCAAGCCCGCGAACGCCCGCTGGCGCTCGGAGGGTGACGATATCGGCTCGGCCGAGACCGTCCCCGTCCTGATCATCAGGAGCGAGCTGATCGAGGAGACCGCCGCGGGCGACGACTGGCTCGAAGCGTCCACCGAGGACGGCTTCATCGCCGTCTTCAACACCTGTACGCACTTCTGCTGTATCCCCGGCTGGAAGGTGACCCGCGAGTCGATGCAGTTCGGCACCGGCGACGAGATCTACTGTCAGTGTCACCAGTCGGTCTACGACCCGTTCACGATCATGGAACAGAGCTTCGTGGCCTTACCCAGGGAGGACGACGACCTGTGAGCTTGGAGCCACGCGACGAGACCGACCACCGGGCCTGGATGCAGGAGCGGGACCTCTCGCCGATCGAGGAGGGGTATCTCTACGGGCTGATCTACCTCGACAAGCGGCTCCGGATCGTCGACTACCTCGAGCTGATGGAGGACATGTACTACAAGATCAACCTCCAGATGCCGAAGAGTCACACAGAGCAGTACAACCTGGACAACAAGTTCTGGTACTGGTATCCGCTGTACTCGCTCGGGTTCTTCTCGATCATCGCCTACATCGTCGCGGCGGTCACGGGGGGGATCCTCGGCTTCTACTACTCGCCGTCGACGGCCGAACACCCGGAGTACACCTACGTCGCCTACGCGCACGTCGCCCAGACGATCATGATCGACCTGAACTTCGGGTCGTTCCTCAGGAGCCTCCACCGCTGGTCCGCACAGATCATGACCGCGGCGGTCTTCTTGCACATGCTGCGTGTCTACTTCACGGGCGCGTACAAGGAGCCACGCGAGCTGAACTGGCTGCTCGGCATCGTCCTGATCAGCCTGACGATGGTCTTCGGTTACACCGGCTACCTGCTGCCGTGGAGCCAGCTGTCGTACTGGGCCGGCCAGATCGGCGTCGAGATGGCGCTGTCGATCCCGCTGATCGGCGAGTGGACCGCACAGCTCGTCTTCGGCGGGTTCACGCTGGGTGAGCCGACGATCCAGCGGATGTACATCCTCCACGTGTTCATCCTGCCGTTCGTCGTGACCGCGCTGATCGCCATCCACGTGGGCATCGTCTGGATGCAGGGTATCGCGGAGCCACACTGATCATGACCGAGAGAGACCACACGGAGGGCGTGAGAACCGACGGTGGCGAGGCACAGACCGACGGCGGCGAGACCGACGGCGGCGCCGGACTGCCGGCGAACGTCCCGCCGGACGACCAGACGCCGACCTGGCACGACCGGAAAGCGAGAACCCAGGGGCTCTCGCGGCTCACCTACGAGTACTTCGAGCGGGCGCGCTACGAGGACCAGGTGCTCAGACAGGAGTCCGACTACGTCGAGCGTGACGTGCTCGCCTTCCCGACCTGGCCCCACGAGACGATCCGGAACCTGGCGATCACGAGCTTCTTCCTCGGGATGATGTTCTTCGTGAGCGCGGCGCTCCCGCCGCACCTGCCGGACCCGGCCGATCCCGCGAACACGCCGCCGGTGATCCTGCCCGACTGGTACCTCTACTGGTCGTTCGGGCTGCTCCACCTCGACCCGATCAACCCGAACCTGGCGATCCTCGGCGGCGACAAGCTCGTCTCCGACCGTGTCTACGGCGTGCTCGCGAACCTGGTCGTCGTCGGCTTCATCGCCATGGTGCCGTTCCTGAACAAGGGTTCGGCACGCCGGCCGGTCGAGGAGCCGTTCTGGGGGGCGCTCGGCGTCGCGGGCGTCGTCTTCGCGATCACCATCGCGATCGTCCCGATCCAGAACATCGTCGCGGAGTTCATCGACATCATGACGATCAACCTGCTGTTCGCGCTCTCGTTCATCCTCCCGGTCGTCGCCTTCTTCATCGCTTACGCGGTGTTGAAGACGATGCAGGAGGGCTACATGTACGAGCTGAACAAGCGGTACTACCGCCTGCGGCCGCCGCGGTAGCCACCCCATGAGTTCTTCAGAGCAGCCGACGGTCGACAGCGAACGGTCCCCGGACAGCGCCGACGGGGCGAGCGCCGGCGACGGCCCACGCTCGCGGTCCGTGGCAGTTCCGATGCGGATCTACAAGGCGGTGACGGTCTTCTCGACGCTCTTCGCGGTCTTCGGCGTCGTCGGGGGGTTCGTCATCCTCGACACGGCGACGAACCGCGCGACCGCGGATCTAGAGGAGATCAGCCTCCCGCTCGCGCTTCTCGGGCTGGGACTCATCGTCGGGGCGTCGGCGATGTACGCCTTTTCGACCCGGTTCGAGGCCGAGGAGATGAGAAAACCTAAAGAGCGGTCCGACGAAGGCTCCGGTAATGGCTGACGAGTTCATCAAGGGGCTGGCGATCCTCACGGGCTCCGGCATGGTCTGGTTCACCGTGGCCGCGTGGTACCGGACCGAGGGCTTCGGCGGTACCCAGTTGATCGCGCCCCGACCCGAGGAGGACCTCGGGACCTACGGCGAGGCGCTGCTCGTGATCGGCGACATCGCGCTCTACTTCGCGCTCATCGGCGCGATCACCTTCTGGGTGCTCGTGCCGGCGTTCCGCGAGGGTCGACGCGCCTGGGAGGAGCGTCAGCGCGCCGACTGAGACGGACCCTCCCGCCGCGTCCCCTCGCTCTCCGACGAAACGGTTTCTTCGGTTCGGTCCCTCTTTCCCGACATGCCCACCAGCGTCGCGACGCCTGCGGCGGACGAACCGTGTGCCTACTGTGGATCCCGGATCTTCGACCACGACCCGATCTGTGTGCGCGACTGTGCCCGGGACTGTGGCTCGCCGATCTACTTCTGTAACTACGCCTGTCTCTCGATCCACGTCGAGGAGAACGGACTGACCGTGGGCGACGCGTGTGCGTGGTCGCCCGAGTGATCGC
>SKXI01000466.1 GCA_007128515.1 Halococcaceae archaeon
GCGGCGCTCCCGAGGAAGACGACGGCGAACACCGCCTTGCTCCAGGCGAGCACCTTCTTCCCGTCGAGCGGGCCGAACGGGATCATGTTGAACGCGGCGAGAAAGAGGTTGATCCCGACGCCGAAGCGGCCCACCTCGTAGACGACCCCCGATCCGAGCAGGAGCGGCGCGAAGACCAGCGCCAGGAGGAGGTTCGTCACGGGACCGGCGACCGCGATGATCCCGTTCTCTCGCACCGTGATCCGTCCCCGGTGGTAGACCGCACCCGGGGCGGCGAAGATGAAGCCCGCGAGCGCGGTGACGATGGCGATGGCGAGCATCGAGTAGTCCGCGCGGAACTCCGCGACCTGACCGTACCGGATCGCGACCACCTTGTGCGCGAGTTCGTGGAGGAGGAAGCCGACGCCAGCGGTGAGGAAGTTGATCACGAACAGCGCGACGAACGCCGCCGGCACGGCCAGAACGCCCGCGCCGCCGCCGAAGAAGAGCGCGAAGGCGGCCCCGAGGGCGACCCAGGCGGCGAGCAGGTCGCGGACCTCGCGCCCGCTGAACCTGATATCGGCGACGGAGAGCCCGCTTCCGCTCACGCGAGGAGCCCCCAGAGCAGCTCCGCGCCGTTTCTCGCGCCCTGGACGAGCAGGTCGCCGACGGCACCGACCCCACCGATGTCCGCGGCGAGCCACGGCAGCACCACCACGGGGAAGAGGAACGTGGCGATCATGCTGCCGACGTTCGTCATCGCGACGATGGCGATCAGCCGGAAGAGGGGGACCTCGAGCATCTCCGAGAGCACCTCGCTCATCTCGCTCGCCTCGTCGGCGAGCAGGTCGTTGAGCGTTCCGATGTCGGCGACGTTCACCGGGGTGTGTCGGAGTTCGACGTAGCCCGCGAACCAGCCGGGTGCCAGAAGTGGGTTGATGCTGGTGAGCCAGGCGACCGCGCCGCCGACACCCGCGCTCTGCCAGTGGGCGCCGACGAGCCGCGCCATGCCGAAGGCGAAGATGCCGTTGAAGAGGAACCAGGCGGCGAACACACGCAGGAGGAAGCCGTCCTGGACGCCGCCGAGCGCGAGCAGGACGAAGAAGGCGAGGAAGCCGAGGGCGATGGCGTAGCCGATCGCCTTGTACGGCGAGAACCGGCGGCTCTTCGCGGTGCCCGTGAGCGTCTCCATCGCCGGGAGCGTCTCGGGGTTCTCCAGATACCGCTCGATACCCTGTCGGTGGCCCGCGCCGACGACCGCGAGCACGTCGTAGCCTTCCGAGCGCAGTGCGTGGAGTTTGTGTGCGATGTACGCGTCGCGTTCGTCGATCAGCGCGTGTGCGCCGCCGGGGCTGAAGCGCCTGAACTCGGCCATCATGGCGCTGACCACGTCTCGTTCGGTCAGTTCGTCGATGTCGAACTCCTCGTCGAACTCCCCCTCGGGAGCGCTTCCGAGCGCGACACCGAACAGGAGGCCGCCGGCGAGACCGACCGCGAGGCCCGCGCTCGCACCGAGGAGCCCCCGGAGGGCGAACGCGCCGGTGGAGGCGAACGTCTCTGGGTCGGCGAACGGGCCGAGGCTCCCACCCGAAACGGCGACCGCCGCGGTTCCGACCCCCGCGAGCGCTATCGTCCCTGCCAGCAGGGGAAGCGATCTGCTCAGCGCCGGGACCAGGAGCACGAGGAGCAGGCCAGCGACAGCACCGAGGATCAACCCCCCTCCGGCGCGGAGCACGCCGTCGCCGAGTGCGAGGCCGGCCAGTGGATCGATCCCGAACAGCGCGGCGACGAAGGTCGCCAGAATGCCGAAGAAGGCGCCGAAGCCCGCGCCCGCGGTGATCGCCGCGAGCCGCGGATCGGCGACGCCGGCGGCGAGCCCGCCGACGAGCTTCAGTCGCTCGGGGAGCGTCATCCGCGCCCAGAAGCGCTGGATCGTCGTCTGGATGTCCCGGTCGACGAGCGCGACGCCCAGGCCGAGCGATTCGGCGGTCTCGACCGCCGCGCGCATGTCCGCGCCGGGTTCGATGTCGAAGCGTTCTCCCAGCCTCGTCTGGACGTACGACAGCATCCAGTAGGCGAGGAACTGGAAGACCGTGTTTCCCTCGAGTAAGTCCGCCGCGTCGAGGTCCTCGGGCAGGTCGCCTTTCAGCTGCCGGTAGCGGTTCTCGTCGAGTTCGACGGCGACCACGTCCGGTCGTTCCGCCTCGATGGTCGCTTCGACCTCCTCGACGCTCGCGGCGGAGACGTGTGCGGTTCCCACGACCCGGACCGACCCCTCGTCGCCGGCCGTCACCGTCTCGGGTCGCTCTGTCATCACCCGTGATTGTCGCGCGCCGCTTTTAGCCATGTCGGACGAGACGCGCCACCGAAAATATCTGTATAAATATACGAAAAGGCCGGATCAGCAAACGTCGGGATCGAAAAACTATCTGTCAATCTCTCCTATTGTATCGTAGAAGAACGCAGCTTCTTAACGGTCCGGAGGCATTGACTCTCGTACCGATGGTATCGCCGGGAACGCTTCAAGTCGTCAACACGCTCGGAGAGGGTGTGAACCACACGTACGAGCCGACGATCAGGGATTCGGGGGAGGTATCGTATCCGAGCGCCGAGGAGTTGCTCGACGACCGCGACGACGATGCGGTGATAGTCTTAGAGCAGCTCGCGGACCGAAGCCTCCTCGACCGGGAGTTCCAGTCGAAGGTCTACATCTGCCCCGAGTGTCTCACGGATGGGATGCAGTACTCCACCGCCTGTCCCTCCTGTGGCTCCATCGAGGCGTTCGAGACGACGCTCGTCGAACACACCGAGTGTGGGACCGTCGACGTCGAGGAGTCGTTCCGGGACGGGATCTGTCCCGGCTGCGAGCGCCAGGTGGCCGAGGAGACGCTCAGCAGCCAGCGGCGCTACGTCTGTCAGGGCTGTGAGAGCTGGTTCGACACCCCGGCGAACCGGCTCCGCTGTCGGGAGTGTCTACACGTCTGCCAGCCGACCGATTCACACGAACGGGTGCTGTACGTCTACACGCTCGGGTCGGGCGGGGAGCGCTGGCTCGACGAACAGCTCACCGCGCGCGATTCGATCGCGGAGGAGCTCTCGGAGCGGCGGTTCGAGACGACCATCGACGCGGTCGTCACCGCGGACGACGGCACCGACTACCCGGTCCACGTCTACGCGGTCGACACATTCCTCGACAACCGTATCGTCGCGGAGGTCCACGACCAGCCGACGAGGGCGGACATCGAGTACCTCATCGAGGCCGCCGACGCGCTCTCGGCACACCCCATCCTGGTGACGACCAGCGGCGTCGTCAGCGAGGCCGTCTCGGAGCGCCTCTCGGGGGTCGACGTGACGGTCATGACGTCCGACGGGGAGGGCGGGCTCGAGCAGGCCTATCGGGTCACCGACGAACCGCGCTCGACGGAGTCGTTCGTCCAGCGGCTGGCCTCCTCGCTCGACGTCTCCGGCTGGAAGAGCTAATGGTCATAGGGAGTATGTAGACGTTCGGAGACGTCTCGATTCGGGACCACAGGACGGGATCAGTCGATCGGCCACCGAGATCCGTGGTTGGTTGCGATACTCCCCATCAGTTCACCGCCCGTTCGCCCGAGAGCGCCTCATCTCTCAACTCCCTTGCTTCCTCGCTCTCGGTCGTGAGCGCCGGCACCGACGTCGGCCGGTGCTCCTCGTCGATCGAGACGTAGACGAAGTAGGACTCGGTCGTCTTCTCGCGCTCGCCCGTCATCGGGTTCTCGCGGTACGCCCTGAGCCGGACACGCACGCTCGTCTCCCCTGCCTCGTAGACGTACGCCTCGATCAGCGCCGTGTCGCCGACGAGGATCGGCCGCTCGAAGTCCACGCCCTCTATCCGGGCGGTGACGCAGGCGTTCTCCGCGAAGCGCATCGCGCTCATCGCGCCCACCTCGTCCATCCACTTCAGCACGTTACCCCCGTGAGCGGTCTCGAGCGTGTTCGCGTGGTTCGGCTGGACCATCTCCCGGTTCTGGATGTAGGTATCGAGGAGGTCGGTCATATCCTCCGTATCGTGCCGGCGGAAAAGAGCGTGGTGAATCTCTGGCGAGAACACGGCGTCGGAGACGGCGATCCGACCGGCATCGGTCTCCGGGTCGTTACGAGAAGTCCGGCAGGTCGTCGGGTGCCTCGTACTCCGACTCCCAGTCGATGTACTCGTCTTTCAGCACGTCACAGACGACCTGTCCGAGCTCGGTGAGCCCCGCGTTGATCGACGAGACCTGCCCCCAGCTCTCCAGCTCCGGGTGTATCTCGCGCTCCTTCCAGTCCTCGGGGAGACCCGGTGCGTGGTAGCCGACGCGCTCGGCGAACGAGTCCCAGAAGAAGTCGAAGCGGTCGATCATCTCGAGGTCGTCGACGATCTCGAACTCGCGCTCGGTCATCTCCGCCCCCTCGTTCCAGCGCTCCCAGGCGATCTCCCACGCGCCCTCGCGGAGGAACTCGCTCAGTTCCTCGCGGCGGTAGTCGGTCTCCGCGACGACCTCTACGTCGTCGTAGCTGGCGGGGTCGACCTCCTGAAGCTCCGGCGGCGCCGGCGGCTCGACGTCGAGGCTCATGCTCGTCGGTACGGAGGGACCGCGAATAAAACCGCGCTCTCGGTGAGCTACTCGCGGGCGACCGCGAGGTTCCGTACAGCCTCGCCACAGGAGGGGCAGGCTCCGAGGTGCTCCGTGCTCACGGTGCGCTCGTTACAGCTGACACACTCGTAGTAGGACTCGGTGGGGTGGTATGGATCGCTTCCGGGCATACGTTCCGTCCCCGCCACCCCCTGATAACGGTTCCCCTGAGGGGGCTACACACACCTAGGATCCATCCGTGTGTCTCTAGGACGTATTAACCAGCAGCGACGATCATGAACGTCTCGACGCGCTCGTCGCTTCGCTCGATCGTGAACCCGGCCTCGGTGAGCCGGTCAGTCGCGGTCTCGGCGTCGTACCGTTCGTCGATGGAGGGGCCGTCGTCGCCGGAGCCCGCGCGTGACCAGTCGGCGATCACGAACCTCCCACCGGGGTCGAGGACGCGGTGGACCTCCGAGAGCGAGGCGGCCGAGGCGAACTCGTGGTAGGTCATGACCGTCACCGCGAGGTCGCAGGCGTCGTCGGGGAGCGGGAGGTCGGCGACGTCGGCGGTGATCGTGGTGACGTTGTCGGGCACCCCCTTCGTCTCGTACAGCTCGTGCATCTCCCTCTGGAGGTCGACGGCGTAGACTCGCTCGACGAACGGGGCGAGTTCGTCCGTGTAGAAGCCGGTGCCGCTGCCGAGGTCACAGAGCGTCTCCGTTCCGGTCGGCGAGAGCGCACCGACGAGCTCCTCGCGCGAGAGAAAGCGGTACCGCGAGACGTCCTCGAGCGCGTCGGCACGGTCGATCGGAAACGTGTGAAAGCCCATACCACTCGTTCGCGCCCGGTCGGTATAACCTGTGCCGGATCGGCGCAGGTCCTGCCGATGCCGGGGTTCATATACGCCGCGGTGGCTACATACCTCCATGATCGCCCTCGAACCGCTCGTCCTCGCCGATCCGTTCCCCCGCGGGGTGGGGTTCTACCTCGTCGGTGGGCTGCTGATCGGCCTCGGCGTCTCGCTGATCTACCTCGGCACCGGGATCATCGCCGGGGCGAGCACGTTCCTCGAATCGACGCTCTCGTACGTCTCGGACGTCGAGCGCTTCGACCAGTACGAGGCCTCGCGCGACTGGCGCGTCGTCTTCACCGTCGGGATCGTCGCCGGCGCTGCGCTCTACACCCTGGTGATCGCCGGCGAGGCGTTCGTCACGGAGGTTCAGCCGTGGCGACTCGCCCTCGGCGGCGTCCTCATCGGGATGGGGACCAGGCTGGGGAAGGGCTGTACCTCCGGTCACGGCATCTGCGGTATCGGCTCCTTCTCGGGCACCTCGTTCGCGAACGTCGCGACGTTCATGATCGTCGCCATCGGGACCGCACTGGTCGTCGCCGCGATGGGGGTCACGCCGTGAAGCTCTCCAGAGCGGGGATGGTGCTCGTCCTCCTCGGCGGGATGACCTTCGGCGTCGGCCTCGCACACAGCCGGATGGCCGAACCCGAGATCGTGCTCTCCTTCCTCCAGCTCACCGACCTCGGCCTCCTGTTCGTCATGGGCGGGGCCGTCGTGGTCACCGCGACGACGATGTTCGTCGCCACTCGCTACCTCGACCGGGCGCCGCTGACCGGTGCGATCTACGCCACCCGGAAGAAGCGCTTCGACTCGAACGTCATGCTCGGCGGCGGCCTCTTCGGCGTCGGCTGGGGGCTCTCGGGCGTCTGTCCCGGCGCGGCGTACGCGAGCGTCGGCATCGGGAACTACCTCATTCTCTACGCGATCGGCGGGATGTTCCTCGGGGCCTACGTCCAGGGCTACGCCCGGTCGTACGTCGCCGACCGCGGTCGGGCCGCGATGGGCGCGGACTGATCAGCGTCTCAGCGCCGCCCTGATCGCCGCCGTCGGGTAGACCCGCGCCGGCGCGACACCCAGTGCCCGCGAGAGCCGAGTCGGCTCGACGTACGGCCCGATCCGGGCGATCGTGACGTCGTGGAGTCTAACCTCGGCGGAGAGCTCTTCGGCGA
>SKXI01000045.1 GCA_007128515.1 Halococcaceae archaeon
CCCCCGGTCCAGCCGGATCGCCAGCCACAGCGCGAGGAGCGTTGGAACGAGATAGATCGACCAGTTGACGAGGAGGGCCACCACGACTCCGGTGGCGGTCTCGGTATCGACGACCCGACCGAGGCCCGGAAGAACGACCAACGGGGCGACCACGACGACGGGGACGGTGACCGCCGCCGGGAGGACGGCTCGCACGCTCGCCCGCAGTCGTCCGGTCGTCCCTTCACGGAGAGGAACTCATCCACTCGAAGCGTCGGTGACGGGGATGGGAACGGTCTCCGGGTCGTCGGGGCCGTCCCGACGGCGATAGGCGGCGTACGCGAGGCCGATCAGCGCGACGATGCCCGCGAGGCGTGTCCGGTTCGCTCGCATACCGCTCGATGAGCGCGGATCGTCATCAAACGGCGCGGGGCGTTTCGGGCCGTGAAACGTCGACCGCACTCGGATCACCGGTCCAGGGACCGCGAAGGGGCCCAGGACGGGTACACCAACGTCGGGGGCCGCTACCGCCACGGACACCATCCCATCCACGGACGGTCCCCGTGGCGCCACCGGACACCGCTCGCTCGAACGACCCGGAGTGCCCCGGGTCGACGAGGCGAGTCACCCGCGCTGGAGTCGGGCGAAGAACTCGTCGCAGAGCCGCGGGAACGACAGGATCGAGACCGCGCCGACGATCGCTGCGATTCCGACCGCTACGATCCCTACCCCGATCGCCTTGGCGACCGCCAGCCCGCCGTAGACCGCCACGACGAGCACGAGGTTGTAGTAGAGCACCCGGAGCGCGATCAACGACGGTCTGAGCGACACCCAGCCGAGCGTCTCCGTCGCGAGCGGCCTGATCCACCCGCCGCGGATCAGCGTCGCGGTGACGATCATCGCGAGGAGGCCGTAGATCGTCGCGTGGGTCGCACCGATCCCCTCGATCGAATCGGTCGTGCCGACGTACGCGAGCACCGGCATGCTGAGGAAGAAGACGTCCGCGAAGACGTACGTGACGTCGTGGAGGAACCGTCCGAAGCCGTTCTTCTCGGCGCGTGTCAGCTTCCCCATTCCGTACCAGGACCGTCGCTCCGCAGTGTACGCGGGCCTCGTCGTTCGGGTCGGCGAGCGTTCGGTCACCCGACCTCGTTCGCCGCTTGCCGATCGAGCCATGATCCCACGTTCGGGGTCGTGGCGCTCTCAGATGAAACCGGCGAGGGGTTTCAGGCGCTGAAACCGCAGATCTCCGTGATAGAACCGATAGGTCGGGGTTCGCCCAAAGACGGGTGGTCGACCTCCCACGTATCGGTCCGTCCGAGGACGTGGGATCGCTTCGTCCCGAAGTCGTTTCGGGGAGAATCCACCACTCGGGAGTTGTTTTCGGTTTGGAGAGCTATATGATCCCGGCGTCCCATCACGAGCTATGGAGCTACTCGACGAGGAGATCGTCCCGGAGTACGCCCGCGAGGTAAAGGCCGAGGCGCGCGCGTTCGCCGAGGAGTGGATCGAGCCGAACGCCGAGGAGTACTTCAGGTCCGGAGAGTACCCCTGGGAGATCCTCGAGGCCGGCCGGGACGCCGGGCTGATCGCACAGGACATCGGCGAGGAGTACGGGGGGAGGGGCCTCGACGTGGTGGAGATCCTCGCCGTCGCCGAGGAGTTCTTCCGGGCGGACGCGGGCATCGCGCTCACGCTCCAGCTCGCGAGCTTCGGCGCGGAGATCGTCGAGGAGTACGGCACCGACGAACAGAAAGAGGAGTACCTCACGCCGGTCGCGAGCGGCGAGGCGATCACGGGGCTCGCGGTCTCCGAGCCGGAGGCGGGAAGTGACCTCACGAGCGTCTCGACGACCGCGGAGAGAGAGGGCGACGAGTGGGTGATCGACGGCGAGAAGTTCTGGATCGGCAACGGCGTCGAGGCCGACTGGCTCACCGTCTTCGTCCGCACGGGCGAGAACGCAGACCGCTACTCGAACCACTCGTTGCTGATCGTCCCGACGGATATCGACGGCTACGAGGCCGAACACATCCCGGAGAAGATGGCGATGCGCGCGTCGAAACAGGCCCACATCACGTTCGACGGGGCGAGGGTGCCCGAGGAGAACCTCGTGGGCTACGAGAACGGGGGCTTCCTCCAGCTGGTCGACTTCTTCAACCACGGCCGGATCGTCGTCGGGGGTCACGGGCTGGGGCTCGCTGCGGCGGCGATCGAGGAGGCGTGGGCGTTCGTCCACGACCGGGAGGCGTTCGGGCGGGGAATCAACGAGTTCCAGGCGGTCCAGCACGGGCTGGCCGACATGCGCCTCGAGTTCGAGGCCGCCCGTGCGCTCAACTACCGGGCGGCGCGCCACGTGCGGGACGGGATCAACCCCGGCTTCTGGGCGGCGATGGCGAAGACGAAGTCGACGGAGGTCGCAGTCGACTGTTCCGAGCAGGCGATGCAGTTCCACGGCGGCCGGTCGATCTTCACCGACCGGCGGATCGCCCGGGTCTTCCGCGACGCCCGCATCCCGGTGATCTACGAGGGCGCGAACGAGGTCCAGCGAAACCTGATCTACCGTCAGGCGTGATCGGGAGTCGCTACTCGCGCGAGAGGTCGCGGAACGCGGAGGCGAACTCCTCGTGGCCCTCCAGGTCGGAGATCGTCTCGTCGACGCTCTCTCTGAGTTCGGCGAGGCGCTCTTCTAGCTCCTCGAACTCCTCGTTGTCCTCGAGTTCGCCCGGCGATTTCTCCGTCTCCAGGACCGCGCGCTTGGACGCCAAGCTGTAGTACTCCTGCATCGCACGGGTGTACTCGCTGCGTTTGTGGACGCCCTCGACGGTCTCGAGCAGTTCGTCGCCGCCGACCGGCTTCACCAGGTAGTCGTCGAAGCCCATCTCGATGATGTCGAAGTCGGGGTCGACCGCGGTGACCATGACGACCCGACACTCGAGCCCTCGGTCCCGTATCGCCTCCAGGACCTCGTCGCCGGAGAGCCCCGGCATCCGTCGGTCCAGCAGGACGACCGCGACGGACTCGTCGATCGCCGAGAGCGCCTCGTCGCCGCTGTAGGCCGTCTTCACCTCCCAGCGATCGGAGAGCCAGGTCGAAAACAGGTCCGCGAGCTGGGGCTCGTCGTCCACCACGAGGACGACCGGCTCGCGAGGGTCGGAGGTGGAACCTTCCATCGTTGTCCCGGATTTATTCCGATGCGGTATAAGTTAGCCGGCAAGAGGTGATACCCTCCCAATACGTTAGGCCGATGGATCGGTGGGTCGGTGTCCGAGCGACCAGCGGATCAGCCTCGCCTCGACGCGCTCCCGATCGGTGCCGGAGTCGAGGGCCGTCTCGGCCCGCTCGAGCAACCGAGCTTCGAGCGGCGAGTGGTCCGGCTCGTCACGGACGTCGTTGAGCAGCGCCTCGAAGTCCTCCCTGAGATCGAACGAGGCGCGAGCGACGTTACACCGCGAGAGCGGGTTCTGGTCCATCTCGAGGACGAGGTCGCGAACGAGCGCCCAGTCGTCCTCGCAGAAGTGAACCGACACCTCGCCGACGACGTCACGCCAGGCGATCACCTCGCCGTGTTTCATCAGCGGGATCGCCCGCGGCGGGAGGTCGACCCGTACGGCGGTCTCCGGGTCGTCACAGAGTGAACAGGGCTGCTCGGTCTTCCCGGTGTACATACCGGGTGCTGGGACCGCGAGGGGAAACCTCCCTCGCTAGTCGTCGGAGCCGGCGCCGATCCGTTCGGACCGGGCGGCGTCGAACCGGTCGACCAGCACGAGCAGTCGCTTCGTCCCGTAGCGGTCGGCGAGGATCCCGCCGGGGAACGCGCCGAGGCCGAACGGGGCCGTAGCCGAGCGCGACGACGATCCCCGAGAGGGCGACGCTCACGTCGAACTCGGTGAGCCGGACGACGAGGGAGATCGGTATCGACAGCTCGAACCAGTGGACCAGCGAGTGACCCGCCGTGGTGACGCCGGCGATCGACCGATCGTTCGCGTCGAGCGCCGTTCTCTCCTCCCTGCTCGCCCGCCGGGGCTACTTGGTCAGACGGGTTCGGGCACCCGAAGACGGCGGATGGAACCACTTAACCCCGCGGCCGGACTCCGCGGGCACATGGACACCGACGAGCGCGTTCGCCTCGTGGGTCGGAACACCGAGGAGGTCGTCACCGAGGAGGAGCTCTCCGAACTCCTCTCGCGACCCGACCCGAGCGTCTACATCGGCTACGCCCCGACCGGCGAGATGCACATCGGCCACTTCACGACGATCAGGAAGCTCGCGGACTTCCTCGACGCGGGACTCGACGTCACGGTCCTGATCGCCGACCTCCACGCCCACCTCGACGACGAGAAGAGCCCGTTCGAGCTGCTCGACGCGCGCTCGGCGTACTACCGCGAGGCGATCGAGGCGATGGTCGAGGTGGCGGGAGCGGATCCCGCCGAGATCGAGTTCGTGAGAGGGACGGAGTTCGAACTGAGCGAGGAGTACACGCTCGAGCTCTACCGGATGATGGCCGACACGACGCTCTCGCGCGCCCAGCGCGCCGGGAGCGAGGTCGTCCGCCAGTCCGACAGCCCGGCGCTCGGCGGACTGGTCTACACGCTGATGCAGAGCCTGGACGTCGCCGCCCTCGACGCCGACATCGCCTACGGTGGCATCGACCAGCGCGGGATCTACATGCTCGCCCGCGAGGTCCTGCCCGATCACGGCCACGGGAAACCGGTCTGCGTCTTCGCGCCGCTGCTCTCGGGGCTCTCCGGCGGGAAGATGAGCGCGAGCGACGAGTCCTCGAGACTGTCGCTCACCGACGATCCCGATACCGTCCGCGAGAAGATCGACGGGGCGTACTGTCCCGCGGGCGAGGTCGAGGACAACGGCGTGCTGGAGTACCTCCGCTACCTGCTCTTCCCGATCCTGGAAGAGCGAGGCGAGCCGTTCGTCGTCGAGCGCCCCGAGGAGTACGGCGGGGAACTCAGCTACGAAGACTACGACGCGCTCGAAGCCGACTTCGTCTCCGGCGAACTCCACCCCGCGGATCTCAAGGGCGCGACGGGTGCGTCCCTCGCCGACGTTCTCGCGCCGATCAGGGAGCGCTTCGACGGGTCTGCGCTGCTCGCCGAGGCGTATCCCGACGAGTACTGATACGGACCGTTGTCACTGGGTACTGCCTCGACCGAGCGGTCGGTAGCGATCCCACCGGGGCGGTCGGACAGCAGTCCGTACGGGTCACTACCCGACGGACAGAGGACACTCTCGACGGTCTCTCCGTGGAGCCGACGGCGGTGCCGCTCGCGCCACCGATCACGGCACCGATCCCCGTCTCGAGAGAACCGAGCAGACTGCCGACCGCCACGCCGACGGTCCTCACCCTCTTCGCGACCTCGGTCCTTCAGGGAAACGTACCCCGCAGGTCCGTTCATCGGTACGACGCGTCACGGATCGGGGTAGACGATCCGCATCGGCAGCCCGTGGGCGTCGGTCGGCGGGTTCTCGGGAACCGAGACGAGAGCACCGACCGCTCCGGAGACCGCGAGCGCGAGCGCGTCGAGCACGTCGTCTCGGCTCACGGCCGCCCTGAGAAATCGGTCCATCGCGTGGTCGTAGATCGACTGGCTCGGTTCGAAACGCGTGGTGAGGAGCTCACGCCGTTCGGCCAGACCCGCCGGCTCGTGTTTCGAGTGTCCCATCGGCGTTCCCCCGTTCAGGCCCGCGAAACAGAGCTCCGGGTGGGCTTCGAGTACCCTCCCGTGCGCGGTGGGCTCGGATCGTAGCAACCGATCGACCTCCCGGATCCGTGGCGCGAGCGCCCAGCTCTGGATCGAGATCCGGTTTCCGACCCGCCGCTCGTTCACGACGCTGGCGGTCTCGCGGTCCTCGCAGGCGAGCGCCGCCCGCGTCGGCACGGGGAAGACGGACGACCCACGAGCGCCGAGGCGGTCCCTCGCGGCCCGATCGCACTCCCGTGGGGCGTCCTCGGGCAGCCCGATCGGGACGTCGACGAGTAGCAGCTCCGCTGTCCCGTACTCGCTCCAGAGCGCCTCGAACGACTCGAAGAGCCGACACTCCCAGTCACCGCCCGCGATCGCGACCACCAGCCAGCCGCCCGGCGCGCCGTCGACGCCGACGACCAGGCTCACGACCGGCCGCTCATACGGACTGCTGTGACTTCTTTACCGCTCGGACCGAACGACGGGGACCGGTCCGACCGGGACGGACGGAGGGCAGGCGGTATCAGAGCCACTCGTCGGCCCAGGCGACGATCTCGTC
Organism: Halococcaceae archaeon; assembly: GCA_007128515.1. Lineage (GTDB taxonomy): Archaea > Halobacteriota > Halobacteria > Halobacteriales > Halalkalicoccaceae > Natronorarus. The sequence continues at coordinate 6,235 of SKXI01000045.1, forward strand.
GAAGACCGGACAGAGCGAGAAGCCCTTCTCGGTCAGCTGGTAGTAGGTCGCGATCGGCGCGTCGGTCTCGACCCGGCGCTCGACGAAGCCGGTCTCCTGCAGGTCCTCCAGCACGCGCGAGAGCGTCCGCGAACTCGCGCCGGTCGAGCGCTTGAGCTCGTTGAACCGTTTCTCGCCGTCCTGGAGGTCGTGGAGCACGATCAGCCGCCACTGCGAGCCGATCTGCTCGACCGAGTCGATCACCGGACAGAACTCGCCTTCCTCCTCCGCGTGCGATGACATCGGTGTTACCTGCTGACGCCTATGTTATGGAAGCGATATATAGGTTCCGTTGCGTACCA
>SKXI01000295.1 GCA_007128515.1 Halococcaceae archaeon
CGAAACCACCCTTCGTCGCCACGAGTACGGCCTCCCTCTCCACCTCGCTCTCGGCGAGTGCCTCGCCCACGACGCGTTCGGAACGCTGGTGGCGGTAGTTGATCGCCGTGTCGATCACGTTGCAGCCGCTCTCCAGCGCCGTTCGGATCGCCGCCTGGTACCGGTCGTCGATCGCGTCGGTCGGCTCGCCGAGGTAGGTCCCCAGGCCGACGCTCGAGACCACCCCGTCGCCGAACCGGCGGAAGTAGGTCCGGCCGAACCGGTCGGAAAAGCGGTCGCGGTAGGCCCACGTCGCCTCCTTCGTCGCCATGGCTCGGCTTCGCGCCGGACGCGCAAAAGGGTGGGAGGTCGGATCACCGTCGTGTCCGCTACGGGACCACTCTCGTCGTGTCCGCTACGGGATCACTCACCCGACGTGTACGCGAGCACCGCTTCCCGATACCCTTCCCTGTAGGTCGGATACGAGAGTTCGTAGCCCAGCCCCCGCAGTTTCGCGTTCGAACAGCGCTTGCTCGTCAGGATTCGGCGTCTCGCGGCCTCGGAGAGCTCCCCGTCAGCGAGTCGCTCCTCTTTCGTCCGTTTCTCCGGTGGCTCCACGCCACACCGTTCTGCGAGCCAGTCGGCGAACGTCCACTTGTCGGCGGGTTCGTCGTCGACGACGAGGACGACCTCCTCGCGCGCCAGGTCCTCCTCGAGCAGGGTGCGCACCGCCCCGGCGGCGTCCACCCGGTGGACCATGTTCAGGTAGCCCTCGGTGACCGGCCCCTCGAGGTAGCGCTCCAGCCGGTAGCGCTCCGGACCGTAGAGCCCGGCGAACCGGGCTACGGTCCCTGGTATCGGCGAGTCGAGTGCGAGTGCCTCCGCTTCGGCGAGCACGCGCGTCTTCTCCGTCGTCGGCTCGAGGGGGGTCTCCTCGTCGACCCAGTCGCCCCCGTGGTCGCCGTAGACGCCCGTACTGGAGGTGTAGATCAGCCTCCCGGGTGGCTGCTCGCGCCCGGAGAAGTGCTCGATCGCGGTCTCCAGCCCCTCGACGAACACCGATCGGGCGGCGTTCGCGCCGCGGCCGCCGGAACTGGCCGCGAAGACGAGCGCGTCGGGGTCCGGTACAGAAGAGAGCGCGTCGGGATCGGTCACGTCGGCGCGCACGCCCGCGAAGCCGGCCTCCTCGATCCGTTCGATCCCCGCTTCCGATCGCCGCACCCCGACCACGTCGTGGCCGCGGGTGGTCAGCTCCCGTCCGAGTTCGACGCCGACGTAGCCACAGCCGAGTATCGCGATCTCCATGTCCGCGTTTGGAATCGCGCCGTCAAAACACCCCCGTAGCTGCCGCGGCTTCCACCACTACCGCCGTTCGGCGGCGGCCACGGCTATCGCGTCCTGTCCTCGATCGTGTACCGGAGGTGGGCGTACTCCCCGAGACTCGTCGGCGCGCGCCCCTCGACTTTCTGCTGGACCTCCTTCCCGTCGAGGTCGATCTCTAGGTTCGCCGCGAGCGTGTCGACGTCGAGGACCGCCGTCGTCATCCCCATCAGCAGCCGGTCTTGCATCTCCGCCTCGACGATCTCCGCGGTCGGCTCCCCCTCCGAAAGCGCGAGGATCGCCGCTGCCTCTTCCGTGGTGAGATCGGGTGACTCGCCGGCGACGAGCTCCTCCAACCGCTCTCGGCCGATACCCGTTCGCCCGGCGGCCTCGGCGACCCCGCTCCCTTCCACTATCCCGGCGAGTTCACGTTCGTAGCGCTCTCTGAGCGTCTCCGGAGTGAGGTCCTCCGTATCGACCGTCCGATCGGTGAGCATTGGCGAGGGGACGGGGTGGTCGGCGAAAGGCGTTTTCGTTCCCTCGCGAGGACCGTCGTACCCGTTTGCCGGTGATCGCCCGAACGGGTCGACGATCGCCGGGGAGAGGGGATATCCGTCCTCGCCGGACGGACTGCTGTAGCTCCGTACCGAGACGAGCGGAGACGGGTCGCGGTTTCGCCGGAACCGACGGACGGCAGTCCGTCACAGAGGGACCATCGGAGGGGCTCAGAGGCTATCGAACCCGAAACGAGCGACGTCGGTGGTGTGTACACCTGGGAGATCCGGATGGCTAGGACGATCCCTCTCAGTTGACGAGGCTCGCGCCGTCGAAGCCCTCGCGGTCGTACTCCATCTCCATCAGGTCGAGCAGCGTCGGCGCGATGTCGTAGAGGTTCGCCTCGCCCACCGTGATGTCGGTGTCGTCGACGAGCAGCGTCGCGTTGTCGAAGCTGTGCATCCCGTTTCTCGGACCGGTGTCGAACACCCCGCTGTGGCCCGAGAAGCCGGACTTCAGGTCGAAGCCGTGGGCCGGGATCGCCACGAGGTCCGGTGCGATCTCGTCGTGGTCGCCGCGGAACGCCTTCTCCTTCTCGACGACGCGCTCGCAGACCCGCTTCCCGTCCGGACCTTCGAGGGCGAGCAACGCCTCCTTCAGCTCCTCGCGGGTCGATTCGTACTCCCCTTCCGGAACGCTTCCCCGGGGCTCCCTGCCCTCCAGGTTGATGTAGAACCGACCGGGGATCAGCGAGTACGCCCTCGTCTCGTCGGCGATGTCGGCGAGCTCTTCGTGGTCGTCGCCGTCGAACGAGAGCCACCCCTCCTCAGCGAGCCACTGGTTGAAGTGGACCTCGTAGTCCAGCGTCGTGAAACCGTGGTCGCTCGCGACGACCATCGTCACGTCGTCGGGGAGGAGCTCCCGGAGCTCGCCGAGGTACTGGTCGAGCTTCGCGTAGAACTCGAGGAACTCCTCCCTGTACTCGCCGTCGCGCTCCCAGTCCTCGAAGAGGAAGTGGTTCACCCGGTCGGTGGTCATGAAGACGCCGAAGAAGAGGTCCCAGTCGTCCTGGCTGATGTAGTGTTTGAACGAGGCGAAGCGGGCGTCGATCGTCTCGTGGGCGTCCTCGATGAAGTCGGTCTTGTCGTCGTCGTGGCCCAGCCGTGCGTTCACGTCGATCCGGTAGTCGTAGTCGGCGAGCGTCGTTCGGAGCTCCTCCGGGACGGCGGCCTTCTCGACGCTCGGGGAGAGAAAGCCCGAGATCATCCGCTGGAGGTTTCGCTGCGGGGGGAACGTGACGGGGACGTTCATCACCGTCGCGTCGCGCCCGGCCTCGGTGACCCGATCCCAGACGCGGGTCGCCTGCACGTCACGGCCCATCGGGACGTAGGTCTCGTAGGAGCCGACTTCGCGGTCCTGAAAGCCGTAGACGCCGGTCTCACCGGGGTTGACGCCCGTGGTGAGTGACGGCCAGCAGGCGCTCGACTCCGGCGGCACGATGCTGTCGATCGCCCCGGCGCTGCCCTCCTCGGCGAGCGCCGTGAGGTTCGGAAACGTCTCCGGTTCCTCTTCGATCAGACTGAACGGCACACCGTCGATACCGAAGAAGGCGACGCGCGGGGAGTCGTCGCCACGCAACCGGTCGAACAGGCCCATGGAGGCTCTTACTGGCGTCTGCTACAAGAAGCTTCGTCTCCGCACCTGCGGGCTCAATCGGCCGTCTCGGGCTCGCTCGCCGGTCGCTCCGGCTCCGCGTCGGGGACGAAGTTCGTCGGGACGACCGTCGGGTGGTCGATACCGGGGCGGGGGTGGTCGCTCGTAGCCATCACGGTACGACCTACCCGCTCCACACTCAAAAGATTACCCATAATTATAATACATCCGATCGGGGCGAAGAATTACCCCGGTGTATCGATCGGGACTCTCTCGGCCGGTTCGTCAGCCGAACTGCTCGACGTAGAGCTCCTGGGCGTGTTCGATCGCCGCGAGCGCCGCGTCGCGGTCCTCCCAGCCCAGGGTCTCCGTGCGTTTGCCCTCCTCCAGGTTCTTGTACGTCTCGAAGAACTCGTCTATCTCGTCTCTGGTCTGCTGTGGGAGGTCCGAGAGGTCTCCTATGTGGTCGAAGCGGGGGTCTGCCGTCGGGACGGCGATCACCTTGTCGTCCTGCTCGCCGTCGTCGTCCATCAGCATGAGGGCGACCGGTCGGGCCTCGATCACACAGCCGGGGAACGTCGAGTCCTCGACGAGCACGAGCACGTCGAACGGATCGTCGTCGTCGTACCACGAGCGGGGGATGAAGCCGTAATCACCCGGGTAGTGAACGTTCGAGTGAAGTACCCGGTCGAGGACCACTGTGGGAACGTCCTTGTCGTACTCGTACTTGTTCCGGTCCCCCTTCAGACACTCGACGACGGCGTAGATCTCCTCCGGGGCGTCCGGCCCGGTCTCCAGGTCTTCCCACAGGTTCACCATGACCCTCCTTCCGACCAGTAGTGAAAAAGTCCTTTCGACCCGTGACGACCGACGACTCCTGTCGGTATGAGCGGGTGGTAGAACCGGACTGAAACCGGTCGGCTTGCCAACTGTTAAATAGGTAGACATCCTCATATCTCTTGATGTCAGAGGCACAAGCAGTTCCGGGCACTGAGCAGACCGCACACGACCTTACGGCGTTCCAACACAACATCCTCGTCATCCTCTCGGAGGAGGCGATGTACGGGCTGGCGATCAAGCGTCAGCTAGAGGAGTACTACGGCGCCGAAGTGAACCACGGTCGGCTCTACCCCAACCTCGACGACCTCGTCGAGATGGGCTACGTAGAGAAGAGCGAACTCGACAAGCGGACCAACCAGTACGAACTCACGGACGACGGCTACGAGGTCGTCCTCGGCCAGCTCGACTGGGTCCTCTCGAAGCTCGTCATCGACGGCGAGAGAGCCGAGGACGTCCGTTCGATCGTCGACGCACAGCTGTAGAACACACGACATCACTCGGTTTCTTTCGCGGCCTCGATCACCAGCGCGAGCGAGCGCTCTATCGCCGCTCGCTGGTCCGTACTCGGCCAGGCGTTGCGCACGAAGTAGTCGGTGAGGAACTCCTCGCGCTCGTGCTCGCTCGCCGTCTCCACCCGCCGGGCGTAGTGGTTGCTCATGAAGTCCGCGAACGCCTCGGCGTTCTCGCCGTGGACCTCGCCGTAGTTCGCTCTCACCCGTTTCGCGAGCGCCCGGTTGTGCGCCTCGACCGACGCCCAGTCCTCGGGGTCGGCCGCGCCAGTGAGCCGTATCTCGACCGCGCGGTCGATCTCCTCGATCCGTTCCGGACGGATCGTACCCTCCACTTCCCACTCCTCGGGGTGGAGTACCAGCACCTCGCCCTCCCCTTCTTCACGCAGTCGCGTATCGAAGCCGCGATTCGCGAGGATCGCCGCCCGTTCCTCGCGGTAGGCCGCCGCCTCGTCCTCGTCGACCGCCGCGCGGGCGAGCCGCGTCAGCCGCTCGACCCGTGAGATCTCCTCCTCCCGCAGTGTCTCCCCGTGTTCTCGCTCAGCCATCGTCCAACGCCTCGTTCGCCAGTTCGTCCGCGCGGCGGTTTACCTCGCGCGGAACGTGCTCGACCGACCAGCGATCGAACCCCGAGAGCAGTTCACGAACCCGGACCCGGCGCTCTCTCAGCTCCGGATCGTTCGTGTTCCACTCGCCTCTGACCTGTTTCACGATCAGTTCGGAGTCCCCCCGGAGGTCGACCTCGTCGAAGCCGTACTCGCTCGCTGCCGAGAGCGCGCGTATCAGCGCCTCGTACTCCGCGCGGTTGTTCGTCGTCTTCCCCAGGCGTTCGCCCCCCTCGGCGACGATCCCGCCCGAGGAGACGAGTACCCAGCCCGCGGCCGACGGCCCGGGGTTTCCCCGACACGCCCCGTCGAAGTAGGCGTGGACGCGCCCGCCCTCCTCGCGCAAGAGCGCCTCGATGTCCTGTGGGCGTTTCCCCTGGATCACGACCGTCCCGTCGTACGCGACTGCCACCGCGCCCCCGTGTTCGGCCCGCCACAGCTCGTGGTCGGTGTTGCCGGGGTGGACCGCCGCGCCCGCCTCGCGCAGGCGCTCTCTGGCCTCCTCCGGATCGCAGTCGACGGTCGGCATCGAGCCGAGGTCACCGGTACTCGGATATAACGGCTTTGGTACGTGTTCGCCGGAGAAAGCCCGGCAATACCGGTGCTGTCTGGGGGTTTTTCGCTGCCGTGCTCCCGATCCTGTCGTCCGACTCACGACACAGTTCGAACCGAGGGTTTAAGTGTTTTGGTAGTACTACTATTTAAGTGCGATGACACGGTCCACCCGACAACGGGAGCGCGAGCGTGAGGCGCAGCAGACCAGCGAGGACGAGGGGGTTCGGGCCTGTCCCGAGTGTTCGTCCAAAGACCTGGTGAAGAGCTCGGATCGGGGCGAGCTCGTCTGTGACGACTGTGGCCTCGTCGTCGAGGAGGGATCGATCGACCCGGGTCCCGAGTGGCGGGCGTTCAACCACCAGGAACGCCAGCAGAAGTCCCGTGTGGGCGCCCCGACCACCCAGACGATGCACGACAAGGGGCTCACCACCACCATCGACTGGAAGGACAAGGACGCCTACGGTCGCTCTATCTCCTCGAAGAAACGAAGCCAGATGCACCGATTGCGAAAGTGGCAGGAGCGGATCCGGACGAAGGACGCCGGCGAGCGCAACCTGCAGTTCGCGCTCAGCGAGATCGACCGGATGGCGAGCGCGCTGGGGGTAC
>SKXI01000134.1 GCA_007128515.1 Halococcaceae archaeon
CTGGTCCACGGCTTCTCGATCGACCAGGCGATGCAGCTCGCCCGGCGTCGCATCATGATGGGGAAGAGCTACGCCGTCGTCGGCGACGGGACACACGCGCTCGCCCGGACCACCGAGGAGTCCGGCGTGCTCCACGTCGACACCGACGACGGGCGGTACGCGGTGACGTATGAACCCGCGATCACGACGGCGGTCGGCTCGGCCGTCGAGGCCCCGCAGGTGCACGCAACGGGGACGAACCTGTCGGAGCTCGGAGTCGAGTGGACGACCGATCGTGCGGGACTGCTCGCCGCGCTGTCGAAGACGTCCCTCCCGGTCATCCACGACGGAACGTTCAGATGGCCGGGGGATCTCTCCAGAGAGTTACGCGAACAGATATGACCGGATCGGTCACTGGAACCGCTCTCGGGGGCCGATGCGGCTACCACCCTACCGATAAAAATAAATACTTATACGTACATTGTAACCACAGACAATGGATTCAAATTTACTCGACGAGAACGAAGAAGATATCCTCGAAACGGTACTCGAGGCGGTCGACGACGAACTCATCGTCGTCAACCCCTCGGTCACGACGCTCGAGGAACTGATCGAGGTCGCGACCGACGCCGAGTCCCTCCCGCAGATCCGGCTGCTGGGCGACGAGAGCGTCCTGAAATCGGTGATGGGCGACTTCCTGGTCGCCTCGAACGCCGCCGACCTGATCAGCGAGGAACGCCTCGCGCTGCGAACGCTCGCCGACGGGAGCGAGAACTCGCTGCTCGTCACCCCCGACCTCGTCGTCGCCCTGATCGACGTCGGCGACGCGATGGCCGGGCTGACCAGCACGGACGAAGCGTTCGTCGACGCGGCGTACGACGCCTACTCGACGCGCTGGGACGACGCCGAGGAGTTCGGGCTCCGCACCCCGCCGCTGTCGGCCGTGAAGACGACGCTCTCCGACGAGATCGGCGAGGGCGTCGAGACGGACTTCACGAGCGTGCTCGACTCGCTGCAGACCGCCCGTGGCGACGGCGACGGTCTCGACGAGGTGACGATCAGCCTGCTGGTCGCCGCGAAGAACGAGGTGCTACTCTACGACATCTCGAAGTGGGGAGAGGACGTCGGCATCGCCTCGAAGGCGACGTTCTCTCGGACGAAGACCCGACTCGAGGACATGGGCCTGATCGACACGGAGAAGGTCCCGATCGACGTGGGCCGACCGCGTCTGCGCCTGAAGTTCGGCGACGACCGCCTGCGTGAGGCCGACGCCGACCAGCTCGCGAGCGTCGCACAGACGCTGCTGAACTAGAGGCTTTTACCCGCCGGCTCGCGTCGGGCGGCACATGAACGTAGGTCTCGTGGGCAGCGGCCCCGCGGTGGACGCGGTCCACACAGCGCTCTCCGATACGGACGTCACCGTGGAGTCGATCGGCGTCGACGGGATCCCATCGACCGATCTCGCGGTCGTCGTCGGGCTCGCGACCGACGATACGTTCGCACGGGCGAACGAGCTCGCGAGGGAGTCGGGGACGCCGTGGCTCTCGGTCGAAGTCGGCGGTATCGGCGGCGTTCCGCTCGAGGGCATCGACGTGGCGGTCGCCGGCTACGCCCCGGGGACCGGCTGTTACGACTGTCTCCGAACGAGAGTCACGGCGAGCGACCCGGACCGAGCGGACGAGCCACGCGCGGACAGGAGCGCGGTCCGCTTCGGTGGCGCGCTCGCGGGCAGGGAGCTCGTCAGGCTCCTCTCGGGCGGCGAGTCCCGGCTGCTCGGTGGGGTGATCGAGACCCCCTACACCGTCAGGGACCTCCTCCCCGTTCCCGGCTGCGAGTGTGAGGGCGAGTCGCCGTCGGTCGAGTCCGGCTCGTTCGAGGACCGGACGGTCGAGGAGTCGATCGCACGGGCCGAGCGGGCGGTCGATCCCCGCCTCGGCATCGTCGGCGAGATCGGCGAGGCGGAGTCCTACCCCGTGCCGTACTACCTCGCGACGCTCCGACCCACGCCGTTCAGCGACGCGAGCGCAGCCTCGAAGGCGGCGGGCGTCGACGCCGGCTGGGACGCCGCCTACATGAAGGCGCTCGGCGAGGCGCTCGAACGCTACAGCGCCGGCGTCTACCTCGACGAACGGTTCGACCGTGGAACGGTTCCGGAGACCGAGGGTGCGGTCTCCCCCGAGGCGTTCGTCCGTGGGGGACCGGTCGACGAACCGATCCCGTGGGTCCCGGGCGAGCGCCTCGACACGGGCGAGGTGGTTCGCCTCCCCGCAGAGTTCGTCCAGTTCCCGCCCCCTGAACGCCGGTTCGGCGGGGCGATCACGACCGGTCTCGGGCTGGGGAACTCCCCCGTGGAGGCGACGCTCTCGGGGCTCTACGAGGTGATCGAGCGCGACGCGACGATGCTCTCGTGGTACTCCACGGCCGACCCGCTCGGCCTCGACGTCGAGGACGAGGGATACGAGACGCTCGTTCGCCGCGCGCGGGGTGAGGGGCTGGAGGCGACGGCGCTCCTCGTCACGATGGACGTGGACGTCCCGGTCGTCGCGGTCGCCGTCCACCGGGAGGCGGGGTGGCCGAACTTCGCCGTCGGTTCCGCCGCGGCGCTCGACGCCGTCTCGGCCGCACGTTCCGGGCTGGCCGAAGCCCTCCAGAACTGGACCGAACTCAGGGCGATGGGGCGAGAGGAGGCGAGCGAGCAGTCCGCCTGGATCGGCGAGTACGCCCCCTTTCCGGAGCCGGTCGAGGAGTTCGTCTCGACCGAGTCCACCGTTTCGGCGGAAGCCGTCGGGACGGCCGAAGTTCCGGAGGGGAGCGCGGAACTCGAGAGCGTCGTCGACCGTGTCGTGGGGGCGGAACTGACGCCGTACGTCTCCTCCGTCACCCCGCGTGACGTCCGCTCGCTCGGTTTCGAGGCGGTGCGGGTGCTGGTCCCCGAGGCACAGCCGCTGTTCACGAAGGAGCCGGTCTTCGCCGAGCGCGCCCGCGAGGTGCCGGAGACGATGGGCTTCGAGGCGCGGCTCGAACGCGAGCCACATCCGTACCCCTAGATACCGAACGTCGCGCGGAGGAAGTCCCTGGTACCGGGTCCGAGGCCGACGGCGAGGATCGCGATCAGGAGGATCATCGCGTACCGGGGGCTCTCGTCGAAGATCTGCTCGTCGAAGACGTAGACGACGAGCGTCGCGGCGAGCACCTTCACCGGGAGGAAGGGCCAGGCGGTGCCGATCAGCTCCGAGAGCCAGACGGGCTGGAGCGCCCCGGTGATGTCGATGATCGCCGCGTTGACGACGTGTTTCGGGGAGTACGAGGGGATCCCCAGGGGCTCCGACCAGTCGAGGCTCAACACGTTCGCGACGCCGTCGACGGTGTGACCCCAGACCACCAGCGCGCCCATGAGGCCGGTGCCGGCGTTGACGACCGGGGTCGCACGCTGGGTGACCAGCCAGACGACCCCCGTGATGAGCGTCGCACCGCCGAGGGTGATCAGCGGGACGAGCGGCTGGAAGCCGAGGACGTCCGTACCGAGAACGAGCCAGCCGAGGTAGCCGAACGTCGTGGCGAGAGCGACGGTGCCGAGACCGGCGAGCGGATACTCGTAGCGGTCGACGATGCCGTTGCGTTCGGCGAGGACGCTCGCGACCAGCGCGGCGACCGTGACGAAAAAGACCGTGAAGTAGATCAGCGGGCTGATCAGAAACCCGCTCCACGGGAACGGGATCGTCGGCCCGTCGGCACCCATGAGCGCGACGTTGGCGTCCTCGACGACGCGGAGCGCCCCGCCGAAGAGCATGAACGGGAAGAGCGAGAAGAAAAACCGCGGGCTGTCGCCGACGTCGAGCCGTCGCAGGAGGAAGATGACGCCGATCAGCATGAAGATCAGGACGAGCGCGTAGCTGACCGTCGAGAGCGTCGTGTAGCCCGGCGTGGCGACGATCCCCGTCGCGGCCGCACACTCGCCCGCGTCGGTGACGATCGTCGTCTCCCCGCCGGCCCGCACGGCGCACGGGGCGCCGTGGGCGTCGGCGACGACCGGGCCCCAGAAGTATCGCCAGAGGAACTCGTCGTAGACCTGGTGGGGGAACGCGGCGGCTCCCGCGACGAACGCGAGCACGCCAGCGAGGAGTGCCCCGCCCCACGCCCGCTCGGGGTCGACGCCGTAAACCTCGTCCATGTGGTACGTCGTGCGGGCCGTCGATTTGAGGGTTGCGGTCGTCGCCCGTCGCACTGATATGTGGCGACCGTCTACTCGAGCCATGAACAGGCGGAGCGTCCTCGCGGCGGGGGCCGTCGCCGTCGGCGTGGTCGGCGGGGCCGCCGCGGTGCGGTCGGTGGGCGAATCGACCGGCCCCGGATCGCCCGAGCCACACCCGGAGATGGACGTCGAGACGCGTCCGATCATGCAGGGGACCGACCGCGAGACGCCGGTCTACGAGCTACGCGCACCCGAGTCGGGGCCGACCGCGATGGTGTTCGGGGGGGTCCACGGCGACGAAGTGAACGGCTATCGAGCCGCGGAGGAGGTGATCGGCTGGCGGATCGAAGCGGGGACGCTCGTCGTGGTCCCCTGGGCGGAGATCGTCGCGGTCGAACGCGATTCCCGTCACGGGCCTGACGGCGACCTGAACCGGACCTTCCCGAGCGGCGAGGCGCCGACGACCGAGCTCTCGCGGGAGCTCTGGGCGGCGGTGGAGGAGTACGATCCGGACGTCGTCCTCGACCTCCACCGGTCGCGGGGGATCTACGACACACACCACCGCTGGGTCGGGCAGGCGATCTTTCCCACCGGGGCCGGAGACGCCGTCGCCGACGCCCGCGCGGTGATCGAGCACATGAACGCCGAACGGGTCCCCCGGGTGATGGTCCCCCACCGGTTCACGCTCGGCAACACCCTGACCGGGGCGAACCCGCTGCTGATCCACAAAGTGGGCGGTGATCTGGGACGGCCCGGCTTCCTCGTCGAGCTCACGGACTTCCTGCTCGATCCCGGGACCCAGACCCGCTGGACCGTCGAGATGACCGAACTGCTGCTCGAGCGCAACGGGATCGTCAGGGTCGAATGAACCTCACCCTCCGGGACGCGTTCGTCGGACCCGCGACGGTGGTCGTCTTCTGTCTGCTCGTCGTCCCGCTGCTGCTCGGCGTCGCCGATACACGGCTGCTGACGCCGCTGGCCGCCCCCGGCTACCTGATCCTGCTCGCGATGACGGTCGTCGGGAGCGTTCTCGTCCCCCAGTACCTCTTCTGGCTCTACTGGCCCCCGTTTCTCCTCGTCTGCTACGCGCTCTCGGTGTTCGTCGGCGGGCTCTACTACGCCGTCGTTCGACCCCTCGCCTCCAAAGCTAGTTGACCGTGGACCGACTCCCTCCGGCATGCGCCTCTCGGGAGCTTACACGCGCGACGAAGTCGACTCCTTCCTCGCGGAGACCGTCGTCCCCGTCCGAATCGCCTGTGAGACACCGGCTGAACGCCTCTGGATGGTCTCGCTCTGGTTTCGCTACGAGGACGGGACGGTCCGGTGTGCGACCGCCCGGTCGGCCGACCTCGTCACCTACCTCGAACACCGCGATCACGTCGCGTTCGAGGTGTCGACGAACGACCCGCCCTACAGGGGGGTCAGGGGAAACGGCTCGGTCGCGGTCTCGACCGACGAGGACAAGCGTCTGCTCGCCTCGCTGCTCGACAGATACCTCGGTGGGACCGACTCGGCGCTCGCACGGCGGCTGCTCGACCGGCCGGAGGAGGAGGTAGTGATCGATCTCACCCCGGAGCGGCTCTACAGCTGGGATTTCGGCGACCGGATGTAGCGGCTCTACCGCGCCGCCTCCACGCCGTACGAGAAGAGCACCTCGGACGTCGAGAGGTCGTCGGCCCGGCGCTTCGCGTCCGCCCGGGTCTCGAACGGTCCCTCGACGCGCGAGCCGTTCGCCGTCACGTAGTACTCGACCATCGTTTCGCTGGCGGTGTCCCGGGGTGAAGGCTCTTTCTTTCTCATCGGTCCGGTTCGGGCGTGATCACGACCGTCCCCGACCGCTCGTCGTACTCGACGAACCCCGCCTCCTCGAGTTTCGGGAGGTGGTGGTGGACCAGCTGGAGGCGGATCCGGGACGGATCGGGCGTTCGGTCGTCGAACCCGGCTTCCCACTCCGCGAGCTCCTCGACGAGCTCGTCGAGCGGGATCGGCTCGGTGGTCTCCTCTAAGAGGAGCGAGACGAGTCGGTACCTGTAGGGGTGCGAGACGAGCGAGAGGAGTCGCTCGAGGCGGTCCCAGGTGATGGTGGCAGTGGTGATCGCTGTTCCCCTCGCACGACGTATCCCGTACCGAAACATAAACACTGGAGATAGTTCACTCCGGTATCGAACCGTTTAGGCGGTGATGGGACCGGAGCGGTCCCCGAGAGCACTCGACGACGCGAGTTCGAAAGCGACCGACGGGAGCGTCTATCGGATGGAACGTGTCCTTAGACAGCGTCTAGTGGTCGGTTAGACCCCGTGTATTACCGCCGAATCGAGTCCGAAGAGCCTGGACGGTCTGGTCCCCGGGCTCGGAGTTCGCTCCGGACGACCGGTGGCTGTGAGGAC
>SKXI01000084.1 GCA_007128515.1 Halococcaceae archaeon
CTCAAGGGGTTCCCGAGGCGAATGGCCGAAGCGTTCGCGAAGTGAGTTACCGGAGCCCCGGTCGACTCCGAGGCCGCCCGGACCCGTGACCACCGGTTCACGCTCTCGGGAGGGTCATATCGGCGGTCGCGACCGTCTCGTCTCCCGATAGCACCTCGACCGTCACGGCCCGCTGGTCCGGGTGGAACCAGCTCCAGCGGACCTCGATCGACTCCCGCCCGTTCGGGCCGACGACGACCTCGTTCTTCGGAGCTGCCCTCTCTTCGCCGTCCTCGAACGTGAGACGGATCCCGGTCACGGGGAGCGGCCGATCGGTCCCGTTTTCGACCGTCACGACGAACTCCTCGACGGCGAGCTTCGTTCCGGCCTCCTCGAGTTCGAGGTCGACGGCGGCGACCTCCGCCCTCGGCTCCGATTCGTCGACGAGCCGGCTCGGGTCCGGCCCGCGCTGGTCTGCCGTCCCGTCGGGTTCCCCCTCGTCCGGGGTGAACTTCTCGAAGCAGCGCCAACAGCGATAGTACCGTTCCGACGGCGGCAAAAGCGCGCCGGTCGTCCGGATCCGCTCGACGAGGAACCTGCTTCCACAGTCCGGACAGGACGGGGTGCCGAACATCGCCTCGAGGGTGGCGCCTCGTCGACATATCCCTTCGGGACCGGTGGGCGCGTCCGAGGAGTCGTGATCGTCTCGTCGGGGCCGTCGTCGCCAGCCGGATCCCGTGGGCTCACACGCCACCGGTGTCGTTCGATCCCCCGCCGAGGACGTACGAACACCTCCGACGATCCCTATCGGGCGGACGGTTCCTGGAGATAGCGCTCGATCCGATCGGCCGCCTCGCGCAGGCTCGCCATCCCGGTCGCGTACGACACCCGGAGGTGGCCGGCACCCCCCTCGCCGAAGACCGATCCGGGCACGACCGCGACCCCCTGGTCCTCCAACAACCCCTCGGCGAACGCCTCGTCGTCGCCCGGAACCTCCGGAAAGAGGTAGAAGGCCCCCTTCGCCTCGAAACACGACAGGCCCATCTCCGAGAACCGTGCGAGCATGTAGTTCCGTCGGCGGTCGAACGCGCTCACCATCTCCCGCACGTCGTCCTCGCAGTCACGGAGGGCGGCGAGTGCGGCGTGCTGGGCGGTCGTCGGCGCCGAGAGCATGGAGTACTGGTGGATCCGGTTCATCGCGGCGATCCCACTCCCCGGGCCGAGCGCGTAGCCGAGTCTGAGCCCGGTCATCGCGTACGCCTTCGAGAAGCCGTTGAAGACGATCGTCCGCTCGCGCATGCCATCGCAGGTCGCGATCGAGGCGTGTTCACCCTCGTACGTGAGGTCGGCGTAGATCTCGTCCGAGAGCACCAGCAGGTCGTGCTCGCGGGCGAACCGGGCGACCTCCTCGATCTCCGACTCGCTCATTACCGCCCCGGTCGGGTTGTTCGGGTAACAGAGCATCAACACGGCGGCCTCCGCCGCGCCCGCCCGCTCCAGCGCCTCGTAGGTGAGCGTGAAGGCCTCCGCCTCGCGCGTCGGCACCGGGAGCACCTCCCCACCGGCGAAGACCACGCCCGGCTCGTAGGAGATGTACGCCGGCTGGGCAACGGCCACCAGATCCCCTGGGTCGACGAACGCCCGGAGCGCGACGTCGACCGCCTCGCTCACGCCGGTCGTCACCAGCACCTCCTCGTCCGGGTCGTAGCCGAAGCCGTAGCGGGTGACGTGGTCCGCGATCTCCTCGCGGAGCTCTCGCAACCCCCGGTTCGCGGTGTAGGAGGTCTTTCCGGCTTCGAGGCTCGCGATGGCCGCCTCTCGGGCGGCCCACGGCGCGGCGAAGTCCGGTTCGCCGACGCCGAGCGAGATCACGTCCTCGCGCTCTTCGGCGAGTTCGAAGAACTTGCGGATCCCCGAGGGACCGACCCGCTCGACGCGCTCCGCCCGCCTCATGGCGAGACCGAGAGCCGGTCGTCGTCGTAGCCGTCACGCAACTCGATCCCTCGCTCCTTGTACGTGTCCATCACGAAGTGGGTGACCGTCTGTGTGACCTCGGGAACCGGCGCGACCTTCTCCGAGACGAACCGGGAGATCTCGCGCACCGAGTCGGCCTCCACCTGCATCAGGAAGTCGAAGTCGCCGCTCACGAGCCGGAGGTCGGTGACCTGCGGGAAGCGGGCGATCCGCATCGCGATCTCCTCGTAGCCCGTCTCGCGGTCGAGCGTGACGTTCAGTTCGACCGCCGCAAGCGCGCGCTCCTCGTCGATCCGCTCCCAGTCGACGATCGCCTGATAGCCCCGCACGACGCCGTCGTCCTCGAGGGCGGCGATCCCGTCCTCGACCGCCTCCTCGCTCATCCCGAGCTGTCGGGCGAGGTCGTCCGTATCGGTTCGTGCGTTCTCCCGAAGCGCTTCGAGTAGCTCGCGGCTCGCGTCCATACACCACAGTCTGTGGAGAGCGAGTTAAGTGCTCAGCTTTGCACGTTGAGAGAGGTACATCTCGAGAGCGTGTCGTAAAACGGGCCACGTGTCTTTTGAACTCCGAAGTGAACGTTCAGTACAGCGCGCGTATCGGTCACTGCCCGTTAGCCGTCGACAAGGAATCGGATCGATGGATACGGAGACTATCTATCCGACCGTTCTACCCCGAACGTTCGGTTTGGTAAAAAATCGAACGGCTGCTGGATCACTCTCCAATCGGTTCGACGACGCCGAGTTGTTGCATCATGCTCATCACGTCGTTTTGGGCCCACGTCTCCACGAACTGTCCGTCTTCGATTCGGTGGATATGGATTCCCTCTACCACGCCCTCCGTCCCCGTCGCTTCGATCCCCATGAACTCGCCTTCGTGGGTGGCGGTGGCCCGGTCTCGTCGGACCACCATGTCGCCTTCGGCGATCAGGTCCTCGACCCCGCAATGGATGTCCGGAAACGCGCTTCGAAGCGTCGAGACGTATTCCTTGACGTCGTCCGGACCGTGAAGCGGCTCGGGTCTCGCAGAGTTGTGCTCGACGTAGTCGTCCGCGATGATCTCGTCGATGAGGGCCAGGTTGCCCTCGCTGATGATCTCTTCCGGGTATCTACGGACGATCTCCTTGTTTTCGGCTTCCGTCGTCGACGTGGCTCCAGGCGGTTCGACGACGCCGAGCTGCAGGAGCGCTCCGAAGAGATCGGGGAGGCTGGTCACTTCGACTACCTTCCCGTCGTCGAACCGGTAGCTCCCGAACCACGTTACCTCGACCGAGGCTCCGGTCGGTTCGATGCCCATCAGTTCGCCCTCGTGGGTTCCCCCGAGCGTGCAATGTGCCATCACCGTGTCGTCCTCGGCGACGATCTCGTTGGCTTCGAAGAACAGGTCCGGCAGTCCCGCCCGGATCATCCGGAGGTTGTCCTCGTACGCGTCGCGCCCGTGCACGGTCCCGAGGACCTCTTCGGGACCGTGGAGGACGACGTCCTCGGCGATGACGTCGTCGAGCGCGTCGATGTCGTCGCCGTCCCAGACGTCGAATATCCGTTGTGCGGCTCGTCTGTTCGCTTCTCGCGGGTCGTGTGTCTGTGGCATGTGTACGCTCCTCGAGGGCCGACGAACTGGCCAGTCGACCAGGTGCCCGCCCGGTTGCGCCTCGTGTATCGCGGACCTGGCCGGGGGCAGCAGGTGCCTCCACACTCCTCATTGTCGACCCTCGACACACGTTTCGACGGATCGGGATATAAATATTATTTGAATGATATTTCAATCGGAATTCCAATAGAAGGGGATTTCAATCGGAATACTGATAGGGATCATCGTAGCCAACCGGATCTCTCAGGCGCATAGATCATCGACGTCGCTCGATTCCCGTTCGAGGAACTATGAGCTTCTACGATGATCCCTATGAGAGGACGAGCGCTCTATTGGAGCCTCATCGAACGAACTCTCGATCAGATTCGGGGAGTGTTGGGAGTTAGCGGACGGTCGCGTCGGTCGCCCGTTGAGGAGTCCGTTTCCATCGTGAGGTATGTTGACGGCGACCAAGACTTTTGGCGGTCCCTGGCAATATCCACTATGGGTTCTTCGACCACGAACGATTCGGGCCAATCGGATACGGCCGCCAAAAACGAGGCCTTCAAACTGCTCTCCGACAGAACTCGTCTCGAATTGTTGGAAGCTCTCTGGGAGGCACACGATCCGGCGGATCCGTCGCCGATGCGGTTCACCGATCTCCGCGAACGGGTCGGTGCCGATGACCCAGGTCAGGTCCACTATCATCTCGACAAGCTCACGGACCACTTCGTCCGTCACACCGAGGAGGGCTATGGACTCAGGGAATCGGGGAAGCGGATCGTCCGTATGCTCCTGTCAGGAATCGCCCTCGACGATACGGAGATCGCGCCGGTAGAGATGGACATCACGTGCCCCTACTGCGGCGGTCAGACGCTGTACAGCTCCCGGGACGGGTGGCGCTACATCGAATGCACCGATTGTGACGTACGGTGCGTCCCGAGCTTCCCGCCGGGCGTGATCAGCATGAGCGAGTTCCCGCCATCGGGACTACGGGACCGGACCCCGACCGATATCGGTGTCGCGGATTGGCGCTGGCGTGGTCATCGTCGCGCCTCCGTCATGGACGGCGTCTGTCCGGAGTGTGCGGGTGAGATGCCGATCACGTCGATCTCTGTCTGCGACACTCACCGGCCGGACTGGGACGAGTACCAGTTCTGTGAGCACTGCGAGTCGATCTTCCGGATGCTCGTGTCCCACGTTTGCGAGCAGTGTAAGTATCGCTGGTCACTGCCGATATCGAATTATCTGACGAGAGAACCGGCGGTGACGGCGTTTTATTACGAACACGGCATCGAGTTCGACTACTCGAAACCCGAACAGTTCAGCCTCCTCCTCCGTGTCGAGAAAGAACTCCTCACGGAGGATCCGCTTCGCATCCGCCTCACGATCCCGCTAGAGGGCGACGAGCTCAGCCTCACGTTCGACGACCGGATGGACGTCGTTTCGGTGGAACGATCCGGGTGACCATCAGCTGCGATCTCGACACGGATTCACCCCAAGCTCTCGATCCAAAAACGGCCACGAGAACCGTTCTTCCGGCGGATTCGAGCACCGCGCGGGATAGTGGCTCCGTTTTCACCGGGACGAGTCGACTGGACTCCGGCGTAGATCGTGACTCCGGCCGAGGAGTCACCGTCCAGCTAGCCTTCCGGATACCGTTCAAAGGCCGCTTCTGCTGCCCTTTTCGACCAGATATTTATAAAATAGCTAATACGATAAGTCGAGTTAACTGCTGGAGAACGTTCGGACCCCGTCGACGAACGGGAGCTCGCCGGTGACGTACGCGGCGTCCACGCTCGCGAGCAAGAGGTGGGCGCCGGCGACGTCTTCGAGGCCCCGGACGCCTCAGCGGGACGGGTTCGATCCGCTCGTCGTTCTCGCCGCGTTCCCTCGTTTCGGCCGCCGAGCCCCCGACGAACGCGGTGGCGATCTGACCGGGCGCGACGGCGTTCACCGGGAGCCCATCCCCTGGGTCCCAGAACCCCGCCGCACCCACGAGCATCCGAATCGCTCCCTTCGTGGTGTCGGATGCGACCTGAGCGTGCTGGGCGGGTTCGAACCGATCGAGCTGGTGGCGACGATCACACCCTCGACCCCCGACTCGATCGTCTCCTCCGCGGTGGCCCCGCAGCCCGTGACGACGCCGACGACGTTCACGACGAGGATCCGTTCGAGCCCCTCCGAACTCGTCTCGTGCATCGTCCTCGGGATCCGGATCGCCGCGTGGTTCACAATCACCCACTATCCAAACGTCGACGACGTCGTACTCCCTGACGGCCTCGGGCACCGAGAGTATCCCCGCCTCGTTTCGCACCGTCGCACGGGCCGAGCCGAAGCCAAGCGCGACTCGCGGCCGATCTCCGTACTCCCACCGGTGACGAGGACGACGCCGTCGTCGCTGGGGCCGGTCTCGGGGGTTGACGAACGGTCGAAAAAACCCGCGTCCGACGGACGGAGGGGGAGTGCCTCTTTCGGATAGACGTCGGGCCGACACGCGTGGTACGCTCGCTTCGATAATAAATTTATCTAAACGCACAAACGGTTTACGCGTTCCGTACGGGGAATAGCGCGGAGCTAAACAGGAGCACGGCCTTGCTCCGCGCGTGATACCAGTTCGCAGTCCGACATACGTCTTCTGGCTCGTCCTGCACCTCGCCGTAGCCGCGTGAGACCACCTCGTTCGATTCGGGGTCGAGCAACGTCGAGTTTCTCCGACGATCCGTATCGGTGTTCCGTGTGCGTGCTGGCTGATCCCGCCATCGGGATAGGGGTCTTCGTACCAGACCGAGCCCCGTTCGTCACACGCCGTAGCGACCGCGAGCGCGTCGGCGAACGTCTCGTACTCGCAGGCCGGGTCGCACAGCAGGTCGATCTCGCTTCCGACACGCTCGCCGACCGCTCTCACCGCCGCGACCTCGCTGTCGTCCTCCCGCGCGTCGTCGCTTCCACCCCATCCGTGGATCTCGAAGCCGGGAGAGCCCATCTCGGGACACTCCTCGGCGAAGTCGGCGTACGCCTCCGGGGAG
>SKXI01000067.1 GCA_007128515.1 Halococcaceae archaeon
ACTACGACTCCCACCCGGGGCTCCGGTTCGCGGTGGCCGAGTGATGGCCGGGGGTGTCGACGAGGGCGACCTCGACATCGCCCTGATCGCCGCGGTCGCGGGGGACGGCGTGATCGGCCGCGACGGGGAGATGCCCTGGCACTACCCGGAGGACCTCCGGCGGTTCAAGCAGGTCACGACCGGCCACCCGGTGCTCATGGGACGACGAACCTACGAGGCAATCGAGGCCCGCCTGGGCGGGCCGCTCCCCGATCGGACGAACGTGGTGCTCAGCCGGGGTGACCCCGACGTGGCGGACGAGGTGATCGTCGTCGGAGGGGTGGAGGAGGCGGTCGAAGTCGCTCGGGAAACGGGCGCGGAAACCGCGTTCGTGATCGGCGGGGCGACCGTCTACGAGGCGTTCCTCCCGCTGGCGGACCGGATGCTCCTCACCGAGATCGACGCGAGCTACGAGGGGGACACGTACTTCCCCGACTTCGACCGAGAGGAGTGGGAGGAGGTGGAGAGAGAGGAGCGAGCGGAGTTCGCGTTCGTCACCTACGAGCGGCGGTAGCGACGTCGTTGGAGTCGGCCGGGTGCGTCCATCGGACCGTAGCGAACGAACGACGGAACGAGCGGGGACGGCCCGCTACCGGGCGTCCACGAGACCGCACGGCCACTATCGTGGTAACTGTTAACGTGTTCGCGCCGGAAGGGTCCGACCGATGGTACACAGCACGACCGTGAGGGAGACCCGAGAGCGCACGACTCCCGTCCGTCCATGAAGATAGCCGTCTACGGTGCCGGAGGCGTCGGCGGCTACTTCGGTGGCCGGCTCGCGCGGGCCGGGGCGGACGTCCACCTCGTGGCACGAGGCGAGCACCTCGACGCGATTCGACGGGACGGCCTCCGCGTCGAGAGCGTCCACGGCGATTTCGAGGTCGACCTGCCCGCGACCGACGATCCCGCGTCGATCGGTCCCTGCGACGTCGTCCTGGTCACCGTCAAGTCCTACGACACCGACGAGGTCGCCGTGGAACTCGGGGCCCTGCTCGGAGAGGAGACGGCCGTCGTCTCGCTCCAGAACGGCCTCGACAACGAGGAGCGGCTCTCGGCCGCGATCGGTCCCGATCGGGTCCTCGGTGGCGTCGCGTACGTCTTCTCGACCGTCCGCGAACCCGGGGTGATCGAGCACACGGGTGGGCCAGCCACGGTCACCTTCGGCGAACTCGACGGCACGCGGAGCGAGCGGGGAGAGCGGTTGCTGGAGTGGTGTGAGCGCGCGGACGGGATGGACGCGACGCTCTCGGGGTCGATCAAAACGGTCCTCTGGGAGAAAGCCGCCTTCATCTGCGCACAGGCCGGAATGACCGCGGCGGTACGGCTCCCACTGGGCCGTATCCGGGACGCGCCGGAGTCGTGGGAGATGTACCGACGGATCGTCGAGGAGGTCTGTCGCGTCGGTCGGGCGACGGGCGTCGACCTCCCACAGGGGACCGTCGATCGGTGGATCGAGTTCGCCGACGGCCTCGACGGCGACTCGTACTCCTCGCTCCACTACGATCTGACGCACGACAAGCCGATAGAGCTGGAGGCGCTCCACGGAGCCGTCGTTCGACGGGGGCGAGAGAACGACGTCGCGGTCCCCGCGAACGAAGCCGTCTACGCGATCCTCCGACCGTGGGCGATACGCAATCGGCGGCGAGACCGATGACGGTGAGTGGACCCGAGTCCGTCGCCGGCCGGTCGGTTCGACCGTCCGACCCCGCTCACGGTCCGTTCGCGCCGAGATCGGCGAGCAGGTGCGAGAGGTGGATCCGGTCGCTCGTCCCTCGCGCGAGGTCGAAGTCCGCCTCGCCGGCTCTGCGGTGTAGTTCGACCAGTCGGTCGCCCTCGTAGCGTTTTCGACCCACTTCGAGCAGGTCCTCCAGCACTTCGCCGCCGTCGTAGCCCTCGTCCACGAGCAGGTCGTCGAGCGTCGACCTCGCGTCGGTGAACTCGCCCGCTTCGGCCGCCGCGAGCATCTCCGTCACCCGCTCGTCGGGGCCGAGTTCGCCGAGGACCTCGTAGGCGTTCTGCATCGTGATCTCGCCCTCTTTCGCCACGACGGTCTGCGCCGAGAGGATCGCCTCCCTCAGGTCGCCGTCGGCGTAGCCGGCGACGAACTCCAGCCCGTCGGGGTCGGTCTCGACGCCCTCGCGTTCGACGATCCGTTCGAGCACCGAAACGGTCTCTGCGGTCGTCGGCGAGCGTACCGGGATCGGGAAACACCGGGAGGTGATCGGCGAGATGAGCGCCGAGGGCTGGCGCGTCGTGATGGCGAACTGCGTCGCCTCGTGGTGGCGCTCCATCACCCGCCTGAGCGCCTGCTGGAAGTCCTCCCTGATCGCCTCCGCGTTGTCCAGCAGGATCGTCCTGTACGAGCCCGAGACCGGTGGGTAGGCCGCCGACTCCTTCAGGACGTGGTTGATCAGCGCCGCCTTCGAGGACTCGCGTCGGCGCTTCGGCGTGATGAACGAGGAAAAACGAGGGTCCTCGGAGAGCTGTTTCTTCGTCATGCCGAAGAAGTCGGCGACGTTGATGATCACGAGGTCGTCGATCGAGTCGTGGGAGTCGCGGGCGAGCGCGCGCACCGCAGCGGTCTTCCCGACGCCGGCGGGCCCGTGGAGCACGAGGTTGATCGGTTCGTCGGCCGCGCCCTCGAGATACCGGCGTACGTCGGGCTGTGGGAGCTCCGACAGCGTCGGCGCGTGTCGCTCGGTCCACAGCGGGTCGTCCATTGTCGGGGGTTCGGCCGTGGGCGATACAAAGCCGTCGGTCGCGCGTCGAACCACCCGGTACGGGTCGGCGACGACGGCGCCGGACCGGTACACAGTTCCCCGGTTACCACGTGGGTTCGAGCGATGGAGCCCGCGGGAACGGTCGCGCTCTTCGTCGCACTCGGGGTCGGTGCCCTGATCGGCCTCGAGCGCCAGCAGAGCGAGTCCGCCGGGAGTTTCGCGGGTGTCCGGACGTTCCCGCTGATCGCGCTGCTCGGCGCCCTGACGCAGCTGTTCTTCCCGTCGCTGCTCCCGCTCGTACTGGGGGTGGTCCTCGTGCTGGTCGTCGTCGCGTACGTCGGCAAGATACTGCTCGAGGGTGACGTCGGGATGACGACGGCGGTCGCCGCGGTTCTCACGTTCGTCTACGGGGCGATGACGGGCCACTCGGAGGAGGGGCTCACGCTGGCGGTCGTCCTCGGCACCGTCACCGCGGCGATGCTCGCGGTGAAAGACCCGATGCACGACCTCGCCGGGCGCATCGGCCAGGAGGAGCTCAGAGCGGCCCTGAAGTTCCTCATCATCGCCCTGGTCGTCCTCCCACTGCTCCCCGACCGGGAACTGGACGTGCTGCTCGGGCTCAACCCCCGGTTCGTCTGGCTGATGGTCGTCTTCGTCTCGGGGCTCACCTTCCTCGGCTACGTCCTCACGAAGATCCTCGGTCCGGCGAGGGGGATCGGGCTCACGGGCCTGCTCGGTGGGTTCGTCTCCTCGACCGCGACGGCGATGGCGATGGCCGAGCACGCCAAACGCACCCCGGAGCTCTCGCCGATCTGTGCGTTCGCGACCGCGGTCGCCTCGATCGCCATGTTCCCCAGGGTCCTGATCCTGATCGCGGTCGTCAACCCGGGGCTCGTGGCACCGCTCGCGGTACCCCTGGTGGGGATGACGGTCGTCGGCGGTCTGCTCTCGCTCGCCCTCCTCGTCCGGATCCGTTCGGATCGGGCGCCGTCGGTCGACCTCGACAACCCGTTTCGGGTGCGACCGGCGCTCGTCTTCGGACTCCTCTTCGCGGCGGTCCTCCTCGGGGTCGACGTCCTCAACTCGCTGTTCGGCGAGGCGGGCGTCTACGTGACGGCGTTGCTCTCCGGAACGGTCGACGCGAACGCGATAACGCTCTCGCTGGGGAAGTTCGCGCTCGACGGCCACATCGAGGGAGCCGTCGCCGTGACCGGGATCGTCCTCGCGCTGGTGACGAACACGGTGGTCAAGGTCGGCATCGTCTGGTCGCTGGGAACGAGGCGGTTGGGGACGGCCGTCGCGGGCGTGCTCGGGACCACGTCGATCGTCGGCGTGGCGCTCGTACTCCTGTTCTGATAGTGATTGTTGCGACTGTTTACCGGTTCGATAGCCCGACATCGGGCGGTCGATACCGGAATGACTCGCAACAATCACTATGAGGGAGCCAGGGTCGACGCCCGACCGACTGGTGGGTTCTTCTCGATCCGTCCCGATCCGGTCCCATGGCGTTCCCGATCCGCGTCAGCGACGTGATGAGCAGCCCGGTCGAGACGGTCTCGCCCGACGCAACGGCAGCCGAAGCGGCCACGACGTGCCGAGAGAAGGCGATCGGATCGCTGGTCGTCGTGGACGACGCCGACGTGACAGGCATCGTCACGAGCGACGACTTCGTTCGTCTGCTGGGAGAGGCGGCCGACCCGGAGGACCGTCCCCTCCACGAGTTCATGTCGACGGAGGTCGTCACCGTCGACGCCGACGTGCCGGTCGCCGATGCGGTGCGCTCGATGTTCGGCCACGGCATCGCGAGACTCGTCGTCGTGGCGGGGGACGAACCGGTCGGCCTCGTCAGTACCGACGACGTCGTCCACCACGTCCCCCAGGTCCTCCAGCGCCAGGAGTTGCACCGACCGCGAACCGACGAGTTCCGCTACAGCGTCCGCCAGGAGGTGGCCTACGAGAACGTGGACTGGGAGGTCGAGTGCGTGGGCCTCTCCGACGAGGAGATCACCGTCGGGGACCGCGTCGAGTTCACGAAGACGATCGACGACGAGGACGTCCGGGCGTTCGCGGCCGCCAGCGGGGACACCAACCGGGCCCACCTCGACGAGGAGTATGCCCGCGAGACGCGGTTCGAACGGCGGATCGTCCACGGAACGCTCGTCGGCGGGCTGATCAGCGCCGCGCTCGCCCGCCTCCCGGGGCTGACGATCTACGTCTCACAGAGCCTCTCCTTCCTGGCCCCCGTCGGGATCGGCGAGCGGGTGACGGCCGTCTGCGAGGTTGTCGAGGACCTGGGGGACGGCAAGTACCAGCTCACCACCGACGTGGTCGACGCGGACGACGAGCGGGTGATCGAGGGACAGGCGGTCGTCCTCGTCGACGACCTGCCCGAGACCGGCGACGTGATCGTCGAGACGCTCGGCACTCGGTGACTCCGGTCGTGCCGACGCCACCGGCTCCGGGAGCGACCGGCCGGGATCGATCGAGGTCGGGGGGCGACGTGGGTCCGCGGGGCGACGTTCGATCGGGGTCGCGGGGCGAGACGGCCGGGGCCCGGAGCCGGTTCACTCCCCGTCAGAGCGCTTGCGCTCCAAGCCCGGGGGCAGCCCCACGCACTTGATCCCGGTCAGGTCTCGCACCCGGAACTCGTACAGTTCGACCCGTCCCGCCGTGTCGGCCCGCTCGAAGAGGTCCAGGTACCACGCGTTCGAGAGCGCGTCGTCGGGTAGTTCGTCCGGGGGGAGTTCCGCGAGGTCGCCGGTCAGGAGAACGCTCTCCCAGAGGAACACCGAGTCCGCACGGTGGACGAGGAAGCTCGCCGTCTCGGCGAGGTCGCTCAGCTCCGTCTTCCGGCTCGTCTCCCCCACGACGTACGAGAAGTACAGCCGCGAGTCGCCGTCGAACCCGAACGACATCGGGAGCAGGTAGGGAGCGCCCTCCGTCGGCAGCCCGAGCACGCCGAACCCCCGGTTCGTGAGGAAGTTCCGGATCTCCTCGTCGTCCATCTCGACCAGCCCGTACTCCCGGAGGTCGTCGACGGTCACCGCACCGCCTCCCCGGTGCGACCGTCGAACCGGTTGTACAGCCACCCGAACGCCGTGCCGAGAACGAGACCGTCGAGGAACCCCCAGGAGATCCCGACGAGCGTACCGGTGACGGTGTCGTCGTACCCGATGTAGACGTCGGCCAGCAGCTCGCGCCACTCGTCCCCCCAGCCGATCCGTGACAGGGGCACCAGCACCGCTACGACGATCGCCCAGACGGTTCCCAGGGCCAGGCCCAGCGCGCGTGCGTTCACGGCGTGTGTCTCCGAATCCATGGCGGAGGTACGACGTCGGTCCTCAAAGCTTCGGCCCCGATTCCGACCGTGTGGGAACCCGGACGCGCCTGTCCGGACGGGCCGTCGTCCGGCCGATCGCGACCTGGTCGGGGGATCGAGACGAGCGAGGGAGCAGCGGTCGCGAGCGACCGGCTCGGTAGCGGCGACCGCGTCGCTCGCGACGGTCGACGCCTGGTACAGTACGGTGGCGGTGAAACCCAGTTTCCGGGAGTCGTAGTCGCACTTATGCCGGAGGTCGACGTCTCTCCGCACATGACCGAACACGTTCTCGTCGCGGTCGACGACTCGGAGCAGGCGAAGAAAGCGCTCGACTTCGCCGTCGAGGAGCATCCCGACGCACGGATCACGGCCCTGCACGTGATCGATCCGCGCGAGTTCTACGGGGCGAGCGCGATAGAGGGGGCCGCGATGTCGAGTTACGAGCGGCTGCGCGAGAT
>SKXI01000397.1 GCA_007128515.1 Halococcaceae archaeon
GCGACCGCGGGAGCGTCGAGTGGTGTAACCACTACAGCCAGCCGATCCGCGACCTGAAACAGCAGCCCGTGAAGATCGGCGAGGAGGTCGTCGTGGAGGTGACCGACATCCACGAGAGCGGTGCGGGCGTCGGCCGGACCGACGACGGCTTCATCGTGATGGTCGACGGGGTGTTGCCCGACGCGCGTGCGAAGGTGAAGATCACGAAGGTTCGCTCGAACCACGCCCGCGCGGACGAGGTCGAACGCCTCCCGTGGGACCCGGACGAAGAGGAGGAGGGCGAGGGTGAGGACGGCGACGACGAGGGAGCCGACGGGTCGGAGGAGCCGGACGAACGGCGTCCGGGACGCCGGTCGCGGCCCGAGCGACTGGGCAGCCGCGAGAACTTCTGGGGCGCGTAGCCCACCTCGGCCAGCGGGCCCGTTACCACGCCTGTTTTGACGACTGGGTTCGAAAGAGGGGTATGAGCGACGAGCCCGACCCGCCGGACCCAGACGGGATCCTAGAGCGCATCGGGTTCGACCCGGAGACGAACGTGCTGACGCGCCGGCAGGCGGAGGTGCTGGCGCTCCGGGAGCGGGACGTCCCGCAGGCGACGATCGCCGAGCGTCTGGGCACCTCGAGGGCCAACGTCTCGAGCGTGGAAGCGAGCGCCCGGACGAACGTCGAGAAGGCCCACGAGACGGTCGCGTTCGCGGAGGCGCTTCGCGCACCGGTGCAGGTCGAAATCGACGCCGAGGTCGACCTCTACGACGTGCCCACGAGGGTCTACGCGGCCTGTGACGAGGCCTCGGTGAAGGTGAACCAGAGCGCGCCCGAACTGATGCGGTCGATCAGCGAGGCGGCTGGCGATGCGATATCGGGCCGCGAGGTGAAACGGCCGTTGCTCGTCGGCGTGACGAACGACGGGGTCGTACGGGTGCGCCCACTCGATCGGTGACGACCCCGCTACCAGGTCTCGACGGAGCCGGTTCGGATGTCCTCGACGCAGCCCTCGCAGTCGGGGTGACCGGGTTCGTAACAGGACGGCCGGGCGTGGTCGTCGATCTCGACCGCGCGCCGTTCGGCGTAGCGCCGACAGACGATCCTGACACGACCGCCCTCGTCGCGGTCGAGGCCGTCCGACCGGACGGACTCGCGTGCGTCGCGGTAGGCGTATCGCGCACGCTCGTAGGTCCGACCGGCGTTTCGGACTTTCGAGCGGAGAAACCGGTCCACTCGATCCGGATCGACCATATCACTCACTGCAACTCGGCACACAAAGAGCCGTCGACACACCACTTTCACCCCGCTCACGGAACTTTTTAAGCCATCGGGAACCAAGGGCGGTACGTCTCCCGACGAAAACAAGGCGGAGACAGTGAGATCATGAGCGACCTGCGAAACCACGCGGAAGCGATAGCGGAACAGTTCTCGGAGCACCTAGAGGTCAGCGCGGAGGAGGTCGAAGACCGACTGGCGACGCTCGTCGAGGAGTACAAGATACCGGCCGACGAGGCGCGCCGGAGCGTCACGAACCACTACCTCGATCAGGCGGGCCTGGAGCGAGAGGACATCTCCGGCGGCGGCGGGAACCGCCAGGTCCAGCTGGGCGAGGTCGACGCTCCCGACGAGTGGGTCGATATCGAGGCCAAGTTGGTGGACCTCTGGGAACCGAGAAGCGACTCGATCGATCAGGTCGGACTGCTGGGCGATCCCTCCGGGACGCTCAAGTTCACGAAGTGGGCGACCTCGGACCTGCCGACGCTCTCCGAGGGCGTCTCCTACCGGTTCGAGAACGTCGTCACCGACGAGTACGAGGGACGGTACTCGGTGAAGCTCAACCGCACCACGGGGATCACCGAACTCGACGAGGAGGTCGAGGTCGGCGACGACGCCGTCGAGGTCGAGGGCGCGCTGGTGGACATCCAGCGCGGCAGCGGTCTGATCAAACGGTGTCCGGAGGACGGCTGTACCCGCGTCCTCCAGAACGGCCGGTGCAACGAGCACGGCGAGGTCGACGGCGAGTTCGACCTCCGTATCAAGGGCGTCCTCGACGACGGGCTCACCGTCCAGGAGGTCATCTTCGACCAGGAGAGTACGGAGGGACTGACCGGGATCGAACTCGAGGAGGCGAAACAGATGGCGATGGACGCCCTCGACACGACCGTCGTGGCCGACGAGATGCGAACCGAGACGCTCGGGCGGTACTACCGGGTCTCCGGGCCGAAGTTCGGCCGGTACGTGCTCGCCGACGGGGTGGAGGAACTGGGCGGGCCGACCGATCCTGAAGCGACGCTGATCAGAGCGAGGTCGATCTGAATGAGCGGCGCAGCCCCCACCCGCGAGGTCGCCCAGCGCGTCTTCGCCCGCGAGTTCAACGACGCGAGCTACACGTTCAAAGAGAGCGACGACGAGCGCGCGCCGCTCTACCTGCTGCTCCCGACGGGCGCGCGTGCGAACCGCGTCTTCTTCGTCGGCACCCTCACCGAGAAGAACGACGTCGGTGAGGACAACGAGTACTGGCAGGGTCGAATCGTCGACCCGACGGGGACGTTCTTCGTCTACGCCGGCCAGTACCAGCCCGAGGCGGCGAGCGCGCTGCGCGAGATCGAACCCCCGGCGTACGTCGCGGTTGCAGGGAAACCACGTACGTACGAGACCGACGACGGCTCGATCAACGTCTCGATCCGGCCGGAGTCGATCACCGAAGTCGATGTCGGGATCCGTGACCGCTGGGTGGTCGAGACCGCCGAACGGACGATCGATCGCCTCGAAACGTTCGACGACGAGGCGAACGAGTACGCTTCGATGGCGCGCGAGCAGTACGACCTTCCGGTCGAGAACTACCGGGCGGCGGTCGCGACCGCGCTCGAGAGTCTCGACGAGATCGAAGCGGAAGACGACGGGATCGAAGCCTAGAGCGAGAGCGACTCGCCGATCGCTCTTTCGACCGACTCGACGACGACACCCGCTTCCACGAGCGACGCGAGCGTCTCGACGTCGTCGTGCAGCGGTCGATCGCCGGAGAGCGGGTCGACGTGGTCGCGGACGCAGCCGTAGACGGCGGCGGTGCCGTCCCCGAACGAGAGGTCCTCGTCGAGGTACTCGGCGGCCTCGGCCGCACAGAGCAGTTCGATACCGACGACGGTCCCGACGCGTTCGGTGACCCGCCGGGCAGCGAATGCCGAGGTCGCGCCCATGCTGACGTGGTCCTCCTGGCCGCCGCTGACCGGGGTGCTGTCGCTCGCGGGCCGTCCCTCCGACCGGCACTCGTTGAGCAGCGCCGCGGCGGTGTACTGGGCGATCATCAGCCCGGACTCGAGGCCACCCTCCCGGGCGAGGAACGCCGGGAGGTACGTCTCCTGGTGGTTCGGGTTGAGCAGGCGATCGACCCGCCGTTCGGTGATCGCGGCGAGTTCGGTGAGCGCTCCCACGAGGTAGTCGAGTCGCAGCGCGAGCACCTCGGCGTGGAAGTTCCCGCCCGAGAGCACGCCGACGCCCTCGGTCCCGCTCGCCCGATCGGAGACGTCGCTCGCGTCGAATATCAGCGGGTTGTCCGTCGCGCTGTTGAGTTCGATCTCGACCGCCTCGCGGAGGTGCTCGATCGCTTCACGCACCGCGCCGTGGACCTGCGGGAGACACCGGATCGAGTAAGCGTCCTGTACCCGGTCGCAGTTGCGGTGTGACTCGACGACCTCGGAGTTCCCGGTCACGAGTTTGACCGTCTCCGCGCTCGCTGCCTGTCCGGGGTGGGGTCTGACCGCGGAGAGCATCGGGTCACAGGCCGCCGTCGTCCCCATCGTCACCTCCGTGGTGAACGCCCCGGCGACGTCGGCGGTCTTCAGCAGTCGCTCGGCGTCGCGGAGACAGAGCGCTGCGAGGCCGACGACGAGCTGTGTCCCGTTGATGAGGGCGAGCCCCTCCTTCGGCGCGAGCGAGACGGGTTCGACGCCGGCGGTGGCGAGCGCCTCGTCGCCGGGGAGCCGCTCGCCGTCGACCCTCGCCTCGCCCTCGCCGATCAGCACGAGCGCCATCCCCGCGAGCGGCGCGAGGTCCCCGCTCGCGCCGAGGCTCCCACGCGAGCGAACGATCGGGTGGACCCCTTCGTTCAGCATCGTCACGAGCCGGTCGACCACCACCTCGCGGATCCCCGAGTAGCCGGTGACGAGCGCGTTGACCCGGGCGAGCGTCATCGCGCGGACCTCCTCCCGGGCGAGTTCACGTCCCGCCCCGGAGGCGTGACTCCTGAGGAGGTTCTCCTGGAGGCGATCGAGGTCCCCGCGGGGAACTCGCGTGTCGACGAGGTCGCCGAAGCCGGTGTTGAGCCCGTAGACGACCTCGTCGGCCTTCAGGACCGCCTCGACGCGTTCGCGCGAGCGGCGCACCCGCTCTCTGGCTTCCTCGGGAACGACCACCGGAACGTCCTCGCGGGCGACCCGTTCGACGTCGGCGGGCGTGAGCGACTCGCCGTCGACGACGACATCCTCGGGGGGTTCGTCGGCCTGCATGCTACACGTGCCGTACCGGTGCGCTTGAATCTTCGTGCGCCGCCCGTCTCGGCCGCGGTCATCGATTCGGGAGACCTACGATTACCGCTCCGGACTCCCCGTCACCAGCCGGCCGTCTTTCACCACCGCCGCGACCGGGTTCTCGCCGACGCGGTACGGGACGTGTCGGTAGGAGGGCGCATCGAGGAGGAGGAGGTCGGCGGGTGCGCCCTCCCGAAGTGTCCCGGTGTCGTCGTCCAAGTCGAGCGCCCGCGCGGCGTTCGTCGTCGCTCCGAGAAGCGCTTCTGCCGGGGTCATCCGCATCCCGATGCAGGCGAGCGAGACGGCGAACGGCACGCTTCTCGAGAAGCAGTTCGGGTTGAAGTCGGTCGCGAGCGCGACCGGCGCGCCCGCCTCGATGAACGCCCGGGCGTCAGCGTACTCCTTCCCGAGGACGAACGCGGTCCCCGGGAGCATCACCGGAACGACCCCGCTCTCGACGAGCGCGTGGATGTCGTTCCCGGTCGCCCGCAAGAGGTGGTCCGCGCTGGTCGCGCCGAGCGCCGCGGCGAGCTGTGCGCCGCCGACCCGCTCGAACTCCTCGGCGTGGATCTTCGGGTCGAGTCCGTGGTCGAGTCCCGCCTCGAGCACCCGCCGGGACTGGTCGACGGAGAAGACCCCCGCCTCGCAGAAGACGTCGCAGAACCGGGCGATCCCCTGCTCCGCGACCGCCGGTATCTGTTCGGAGACGACTCGCTCGACGTAATCGTCCGTATCCATCCCCTCGGGCGTCGCGTGCGCGCCCATGAACGTCGCGTGGAGGTCGACCGGGTGCTCGCCGTCCGCCCGGTCGATCGCGTCGAGCAGGCGGAGTTCGGTCTCGGCGTTCAGTCCGTAGCCCGACTTCACCTCGGCGGTGGTCGACCCGTAGGCGAGCATCGTATCGAGATGCGAGAGCAGGCGTGAGAGCAGTTCGTCGTCGCTCGCCTCCCTCGTCGCTCGGACCGTTCGTAAGATCCCGCCACCCTCCGCAGCGATCTCCTGATAGCTCCTCCCTCGAACTTTGGCCTCGAACTCGTCGGAGCGATCCCCCGCGAACACCGCGTGGGTGTGGGGATCGACGAACCCGGGGATGACCGCTCTGCCGGCCGCATCGATCACGTGGTCGGCGTTCTCCGGGGGGTACTCCCGCGTGATCTCCTCGGTCGGTCCGACGGCGGCCACCTCGCCGTCGACGACCGCGACCGCGGCGTCCGGTTCGGTGTAGAGGACGACGTCGGAGTCCGGCGGCACGTTCCCCATCGTGTTCGCGGGCCAGCCGTCGGCGGGTCCGACGACGACTTCGCTCGCGTCGTGGACCACGAGGTCGAGGTCGGTCACGCCGCCACCTCCGTCGACCTCGGATAGCGTGGGCCGGACCGGAACCGGACGACGGAACCCTTTTCACCCACTCCACTGATTCGCGGGCCATGGAACGATACCTGGTCAACCCGCCGGAGCTGAAGGACGCCCAGGCGATCGGTTACAACCACGCGATCGTCGCAAACGGCGAGTTCGCCATGGCGGGCCAGGTCGCGATGGACGCCGAGGGGGAGATCGTGGGTGACGACATCCGGACCCAGGCCGAGAAGGCCTACGAGAACGTCGGGATCCTGCTCGAAGCGGTCGGAAAGGACTTTCTGGACGTGACGAAGGTGACGACCCACATCGTCGACCCCGCTACCAACTACTTCGACGGCTACAAGGACGTCTACTGGGAGACGTTCTCCGAGCCGTATCCCTGCCACACGGTTCTCGGCGCCCACCAGCTCGCCCACGAGGAGTACCTCGTCGAGATCGAGGTCGAGGTCCCGTTCACCAGGGAGGACGTCGACGAAATCGACCCCGACGGCGAGACGGTCGTCCGCGTCCCCTGAGCCCGTCGGTTCGCGAGCGTTCACGGCCCCTCACCCCGTCGCATCGGGACGTGAACGCCCGAGGCCTCGGCCTCCTCGATCGCCTCCTCGTAACCGGCGTCGGCGTGGCGGATCACGCCGGTTCCGGGGTCGGTCGTGAACACCGC